>JBASAZ010000143.1:0-8414 GCA_049650845.1 Ornithinimicrobium sp. | reverse complement strand
CTGCTCGACCGGCCGTGGGAGCACGTCGCACTGCTCCGGCACCTCGCAGTCCTGGGATCAGTGGTCGGTGTCGCCGGCAGCCTGCCGTACGCGTTCGTGGTGTCCCACGTCTGGGAGCCGGGGACCGTGACCTCGGGGGCGCTGGCCGCGGTGCACGCGATGACGGGCACGGCCATGGGCGTGGCCTACGTGTGCCTGTTCGCGCTCTGGGCGGCCCGGCTGCACGAGCGCCGCGCTCCCCGTCGCGGCGCTCCCGCGGTCCTGGCAGCCGTAGGCGAACGGTCGCTCACCTGCTACCTGCTGCAGTCGATGATCCTGGCTCCGCTGCTGTCACCGTGGGGACTCGATCTAGGTGAGGGGATGGGCACGGCGACCGCCTACGGCATCGCCTTCGGGGCGTGGCTGTTCACCGTGGCCGTCGCGTGGTCGCTGGCCGTCTCCGGTCGTCGTGGACCCTTCGAGGTCCTGCTGCGCAGGTCGACCTATGGCCCCCGCCCCGCTGCACCCGTCCCGGTCGCCTTCAGAAACAGGCCGCTGCTGCACGAGCTGTCCCCGCGCCGCGCCAGCCCCAAGGAGGCGTACATGAGCCCGACACAGGACGCGGTCGAGTACCGCGCCCACACCACCCCCACCACTTCCAATACTGCGAAGGCCGAGAACCAATGAGCACCCTGACCGCCGCCCCCCCGAAGACCTCACACGCCGCCACCCCGCCCGCCGCCGCTCAGGTGCAGCCCACCTTCCCGGGGGTCATGCGCGGGGAGTGGATCAAGCTGCTGTCGCTGCGCTCGACGTGGTGGGCGCTGGCCTCCACCGTCGCAGTGATCACGCTGGTGGCCCTGGCCGCCGCCGCGTCCCTGAACGCCATGGCCGAGGACCCCGTGGCGGCCCCGGGCATCGAGCAGATGCACGGCGCCGAGATCGTCGCGAGCGGCTTCCCCTTCGGGATGCTGACCATCGCCGTCCTGGGCGCCCTACTCATCACCGGCGAATACGCCACCGGCTCGATCCGCTCCACATTCGCCGCAGTCCCAACCCGGATCCCCGTCCTTGGCGCCAAAGCCCTCACCCTGGTCGTCCTGACCGCCGCCGTGACCCTGCTCAGCGTGACCCTGTCCTACGTCGTCACCCTGCCCCAGCTCTCGCAGTACGACCTCGTCCCAGCCCTGGACGACACCGGTACCTGGCGCGTGTTCGGCGGCACCCTCTACTGCCTCATCGCCGCCGCCCTGTTCTCGCTCGGCATCGGCACGCTCCTACGCTCCACCGCTGCCAGCCTGACCGCGGTCCTGACCGTACTGCTGCTGCTACCCGGCATCCTCAGCTTCATCCGCCTGGACTGGGTGCAGACCATCGTCAGCTACCTACCGCTGCCGGCGTCCTCAGCGTTGCTCACCACCGGAGCAGCCGAGACCCAAGGTGCCTATCTCTCCACTCAAGCGAGCCTGATCGTGATGGCCGCCTACGCTGTCGTCCCTATCGCGGCGGCCGCCGTCGTGCTGCACCGACGCGACGCCTGACGCCCTGCATTCGATACCCCAAGGAGCTGAGCACGATGACCGCGGAGATCCTGGCCGCCACCGAACATCTGGTGCTGCGCCGAATGACCAACGACGACGCCGCCGCACTGGCGGCCTACCGAAGCGACCCGGTGCAGGCCCGCTACCAGTCATGGGAGACGCCATACCCCCTCGACAGCGCCCGGGCGCTCATCGCCCAGATGCGCAACGTGCGATTCGCCCAACCCGGCGTATGGATCCAGATCGGCATCGAGACCAGCGGACGGCTCATCGGCGACATCGCGGTCCGCGTCGATGGCGACCAGGCCCGCCAGGCCACCGTTGGGTTCACCCTCGCCGCTGACGCGCAAGGCCACGGGTACGCCACCGAGGCACTACGCACAGTCATCTCACTGCTGTTCACCGAGCACGACGTACACCGCGTCTGCGCCGACTGCGACACCCGCAACCAGCGCTCGGTCACATTGCTCGAACGCGTCGGCATGCGCCGCGAGGCTCACCACCACAAGTCGGCCTGGTGGAAAGGCGAATGGACCGACGAGTACGTCTACGCCATCCTCGCCGACGAATGGCCAGACAAGAACCACGGAACAGACCCACAACCGCCGGGTGAAGCCGGAGGTAAAGACCACTAGCTGGCATCTGAGGTCCACGTCGAAGAGCCAAACCCCGCCTTGGCAAACGGGGGGCACGCGCCCTGAGCCGAGCGTCGGCCCCGCGGCAGGATCGTGCGCCTGCGTCGATGGCCGATGAATTGCGGAGAGGGACCGGACCCGACCGCTGCGGGTGACCTATGACCACACGGGCGACGCTGCCTACGCTTTCCTGCCCCGAGATCGAAGCGGGCGGTGTAGCTCGAACCGTTCCCGTGGACGGCGGTGACGACCCGTGAATGGTGAACCTCGACGTAGACAGGGCTGCCTGCTCCATTCGACGAGGGCGCATGACTTGACCCGCCGTGATGGGGGACCAGGGGGCAGGAGTCGGGGTTCAACTCGTCGGTTTCGGTCACGGCAAGACGGCGCGGTGCCGAGGCCTCTCCTTATCAGTTGTGCGACGCAGATGACGGCGCCTTGCGCCACTCCGGATTTCTGCGGTCACCCCACACACCTTGGCGGATTGTCGCTCGTGTCGTAGGTGCGTGCTCGGAGTCGCCCGGCCTGCTTGGTCACTCTTCGGGTTTGATGGGCTGCCCGGCACGGTCGTCATTCGTAAGGACGCGGTGGGGTGCGCCGGTGCGCCTCGCGACTGGCTTCGATCTCGGCGACCGCTACAAGCAGGGCAACGCCGACCAGCACGAACACACCCAAGCGACACCTGGACTGGATGCCTGCTCCGGCAGCAAGACCGAGGCAGCGCCGAAGCCCATCGTGCCGATCCCTGCGGTCCACGCGACCAGCCGAAACCCGCGTGGGCGTAGCACGGCAACGAGGGCGATGAGTAGGAGCGTGAGGACGAGACCGAAAACAGCCAGCGTAGCCATCGGTTTGCTGATTCCCCGTCCACTCGCCGATAGCTCCCCGCGACGCGGGTGGAGAAGACCGTCATCATGACGACCATCGCGACGCCCACCTGTTGGGCGGTGGCGACGCGATCTTCGGTTCGAACTGCTAGGGCGATCAGCCCGACCGAGAGCATCAGCCCGGTGTGCATGCCCCACACGACGGTGTGAAACTGGTGGCCTACCCCGGCCTCGGTGCTCCACCAGTTTCACAAGAGTCCCGAGACGGGGTAGGCGAATAGGACCGCGAGCATCAGGGCGAGGACGACGAGCGCGCGATCTGCCGCCTCGACGTGGAGCGTGTTTGTGAGCGTACCGATGTCATGGGTCCCTCGCTCCTGCTGATGTTTCGCCCTGTAGCCCGCTGGCTCGGAGTTCGACGAGTAGCTACCAGCGACGACGTTCGCCTTCTCGTGACCGCATCACGCGGCCTCTCGGGCTGGCGTCCGGCTTGTGCGCCTCGCGCTGGTGCGCAGCATGACGATCCCCAGCCAGACGAACCACACGATGAGGCCGAGCCCGTACAGGAATGAGGCGGGCTCGAGGGTCGGGACCACCGTGAGGATGCCGGCGACTCCGAGCACGATGCCAAGGAAGCTCAGTGCCCTGGGTAGCTCCCGCGCCCGCAAGGCCGCCCAGCCGATGAGCACGAGCCAGACGCCGCCGAGGATCTCCCCCGCATCACCGCCAAGCCCACCGACGACGGTTTCCACCGGCGCCCAGACCGCTCCCGCTTGCGCTGCGTCCGTGCCGTGGAGTTCGCTGACTACCCGGATGCCGAGGATGGCGACCAAGCCGCTTGCGATGACCAGACCGGCCCAGATGAGCCCGATGGCGGTCGCGATCTGCGCGACGGCCGGCGCACCGGCCTTCAAGAGGTCATGAAGCGCCAACGCCAGGACAACAAGAAGGATGCCCCATGCCACATAAGGGATGTGATACAACCCGATGGTCGCCAGTGCTTGGTTATCCGTGACAATTTGTGCCTTCTCGAGGGCGGTGACACCCTCGTCGAAGTAGCCGGCGGGCATCAGTACCCCTAAGAGCACCGCAAAGGCCACCACCCATGCCGCTGCCATGGCCAGTGCCACAACGCCACCCATCTTCCGCAAACCATTCATCATGTGCCTCCTTGTGGTTGAGATCATCTTTCGGTTAGGGATGTTCAGCGCCTGAGCCGATCCGCTGCACCGACAGCAGCGGCAGGCCGAGGTCGCGGATGCGAGTGATCACGCCGTGGAGCGGCCCGGCCTGGTCAACAATTGATCCGGCCAGCACCGTCGTGCCGTCTGCTTGCCGTCGCACGGCCAGGCCCCCAAGCCAGTCAGACCAGCGGTCGTCCAGGTGCCCCTGCACGCGTAGTTCATAGGCATCGCTCATGGCGGGTCGCCAGCGCTTTCAAATGTCATCACGGCGACAATTTACGAACGATGGACCCTGTCCGCATCGACCGAAGGATGTAGCCCGGGGGGTGCAATTTGCGGGTGTCGCTGGGGATGCCGGGCCGATGTGTGCGCTGCCCGGTGTGAGGCCGGCGTCGGCGAGCAGGCAGCAGCTGCTACAGCAGGTTGAGCTCGTTGGCCCGCGCAACCGCCTCGGTGCGGTGACTGACGTCCAGCTTGCGGTAGGCATTGGCGATGTGACGCTTGACGGTGGACAGGCTGATGAGCAGATGGTCGGCGATCTCCTGGTTCCGCATACCTGCCGCAATGAGACGCAGGATCTCGACCTCCCGTCCTGTGAGCGGCACGGCGAGTCCGGGGGCGGCCTGGGCCGCGGTGGACACAGGCTGCGCTGACTTGTCGAAGGCAGCGAGCAGCCGCTGCGTGTAGGAGCTTGCGATGCCACCGGCGGCGGCGTGGCGGAGCAGGGTGCGCATGGCCTGTCCTTCGTCAACAAAGGTCCGCACGTAGCGCTCGGGCTGAGCCAGCGTGAGGGCACGCTCCAGCGCCGCCATGGCTCGGGGGACGTCGCCCTGCGCCTCGTGCGCGAGCGCCTGCAGCGTCAGGATCTCGATCAGGCTGCCCGTCCGCTCGCCCGCCTCCGCCGCGTCGCGCAGGCGCTCCAGTAGCGCCATTGCGTCTTGAAGGGGGCCCTCCTCCAGGTGACGCTTGTGGCGGGCGATGAGCACCCTCGCCAACGTGATGTGTTCGAACTCGCGCAAGTAGCTGAGATCCTCGTCAACGGACACGCCGCGCTCGCGGGCCCAACCCAGCGCCTCGGCCAGCTTGCCCTGGCGGACCCACACCCGCGTCTTCAACGCCGCTATGGGACGCACGGCGGGGGCGGGACTCCTGATCTGCAGGTGTTGCGCCTCGTCGAGCAGGTCGAGCGCACCGTCGAGGTCTGCCCGAGCCTCCTTGATCCGCGCCATGGCCGCGTACCAGCGGTGCCGGTGCTCCTCTATCCCGCCGTGCTCGCTCAGCTCCTTGCTGCGCTGCAGGTAGCGACTGGCGCCCTCCAGATCGCCTTGCTCACAGCGCAACTCGCCCAACCCTACGTACAGGTCCGCCGCTGGCGGCGGCATGGACCGGCCCGTCACAGCCGCACGCTGCAGAGCCCGCTCATACAGACGTGCTGCCTCGCCCAGCCGTCCCTGCGCAATCCTGATGTCAGCCAGCACGAACGCGCTGCTGACTTCCTGGATGCTGTAGCCGGTAGGGCTGGCCCATGCGTCGGCAAGTGCCCGGTAGGCCGCTTCCAGGTCTCCGCTGGTCCAGTGCGCCAGTCCCAGCAGCCCACCCGCGGCGCCACGCCACAAGTCATCATCCTCGGGTAGGAGCTGCAAAGCGCGCTGGGCGTGGTGGACGATGCCGGGCACATCGCCGAGCGCGCCGGCACGATAGGCACGGACGATGGCGATGGTCCCCGGCAGCGACCGAAACCCCTCCTCGTCGTCGACGGCCATCTCGACCGCTGCGCCTTCTGGTCGCGCCCCCGCCTGTGCGGTCATGTCGAGCAGCCGTTCGGCGTCCCGGACGCGGTCCTCGGCGGCCTCCGGGTCGGCAGCGATCAACGCCAGGGCGTAGTGCACGCTGAGCACGGGTCTGGTGCGGACCAGCTCGTCTGGTAGCGCACGCAGCCAGTCCAGTAATGCAGCATCCTGCTGACCGGAGAGCATTGCTCGGCCCGCGAGCTCGACCAGGCCCGCTGCGCGCCCGAAGTCCTTGCCGGCGAGGGCGTGGCCGACCGCTTCGGATGGCTGACCGTGGCGCTCGCACCACTCACTTGCCCGCCCGTGCAGGATGGGGATTCGGTCGGGGTGCTCCCCCGCCGCATGCACCCGCAGCGCGTCGGCGAAGAGGTGGTGATAACGGAACCAGTGGCGTTTGGTATCCAGTGGGACGACGAACAGATTGCCTCGCTCCAGGGCCGCCAACATCTCGTTGCCGTCGTCCCGGCCAGTGACCGCATCGCACAGCGGGCCGCTGAGCCTGTCGAGGATCGAGGTCTGCAGCAGGAAGCTGCGGATGTGGTCGGGCTGGCGTTGCAGGACCTCTTCGACCAGGTAGTCCACGATGTAGCGGTCATCGCCGGCGAAGGCGCGCACGAACCCGGGGGCATCCTCCCGCCCCTGCATCGACAGCGCCGCCAGCTGCAGCCCCGCGATCCAGCCCTCGGTCCGCTGCTCCAGGGCAGCAACATCGGCTGCCGACAGGCCCAGCCCCATCACCTCATTGAGGAACGCCGCCGCCTCGTCAGGGGCGAAACGCAGGTCTGCCGCCCGCAGCTCAGTCGACTCTTCGCGCGCTCGGAGGCGTGCCAGGGGCAAAGGCGGGTCGGAGCGGGTGGCAATAACTAAGTGCAACTGCGGCGGCAGGTGCTCGAGAAGAAACGCGACGCTGCGATGGACAGGCTCGGCCTCGATCACGTGGTAATCGTCCAGGATGAGGGTCAAGCCGTGCCCTAAGCCCTCCGCAGGGCCATCACCGATCGCCATGATGTCATTGATCAAGGCCGTCAATACCCACTCGCTCGGCGGCGGCTGCGGCGAACGCAGCAACGACAAGGCGCTCGCTCCAACCTCAGGCCGCACCCCTCGCAGTGCGGTGACGACGTACACCCAGAAGCGCTCCAGATTGTTGTCGCCCTGGTCCAGTGACAGCCATGCCGCTGGCCATTCCCCAGCTGCCGTTTCACCCACCCACTCAGCCAGCAGCGTCGTCTTGCCGAAACCAGCCGGGGCCGAAATCAGGGTGAGCGCATGCCCGGCCCCCTGGTCCAGGCGTTGGACCAACCTGGGCCGCGGCACCAGAGCGGCACGCCGCTTGGGGATGTACAACTTGGTTCCAAGCAGCGGGCTTGCTCCGGTCCGTTGTCCTGACGAGCCAACCATGGGATCAACCTAGAGGAGCATGGTGCACAAGATTCGGACCGGCAGCGACTCAGTCACGACCATGGAAGCGTGCCCGCAAGACGGACCCGGACCAAAGAGTGGATGGTCGATGAGGTGGATCTCGAAGCGATCCTGTTCCGGCAACGTCAGGTCATCGGGGAGTTGTTCCGCCGACGAGGTCGCTGACGTCCGACCAGTCAAACAGGTCCACTTGCGCGAGGCCCCGGTCACCGAACCTGGCTCAAGCGAGGCCTCGCTGATCGCAGCAAGTAGCTGCGGATCAGGCTCCGGTTGCCGCATCCCTCCCTTGCTCTAGGTGCCTGTTGACTCCAACGGGTCGGCGACACCTGTGAACACCCGCGCGCCGGTGAGGGGTGGTCACGGTGGCTGGGACGGGATGGTTGGTCCGAGCGCTTTCACTGATTCTGCTCCAGCAGCGCGCAGGACTCGGTCAGGAACGTCGCCTGCGGGGTCGGAGTAAGGCCCCCGTCGGCGTCGAGCGCGGAGTAGACGGTCCCAGGCTTGAAGTCGGCCAGATCAGCGCCGATGAAGGAGACCTGGCCGGCGCTGATGTCGCGCCGCTGCGCGTCGGCTCCGACGATGTAGGTCAGGTCTTCCTCGAACCGAACTGCGGGTGGTCCCTGCCACGGCGGCTCTGGTGCCAACAGGTCGATATCGACCAGACCGGTCTCTTGCTGGTCGCTCGCCCAAGTACCGACCGGAGGGTTGGTTTCATCGTCATCGAGACCCTGCCTGCCCAGGACGACTCGGACCGTGTCGACGTACTCGCTGCAGACCGCGATCACTGCGACGGGGTCACCGTCGGCCGTCACCGTGATACCGGTGCGTCCGGTGATCTCGGTGGTGATGGTGTTGCCGCAACCGGAGAGGCTTACGAGCAGGGTTGCTCCCAACCGGGCAACAAGCTGAGGATGACGAACGTCCGCCCGGGTCATCGTGGAGCGCGCAACCCACGTTCGCATGGGTCCAAGTACACCAGATCGACTGCCTCGCTACTTGCGTCTGTCGCTGCAGCATACCCAGGGAGTAGTTGCGC
>JBASAZ010000142.1:0-3338 GCA_049650845.1 Ornithinimicrobium sp. | reverse complement strand
GCCAGACGGCGCCCGCCACGCGCAGGTCGGTCTCCTCCGGTGGACGGTTGAGCGGCGCGCGCTCCGGTCGAGGAGGTTCGGGTGGGGCTCATGTCTCTCCATTCTGCTGCAGCCAGAGTTCCGGCCTGACAGCGCAGTGCAGGGCAGGTGGTGCAGGGCCCTTTCAGTTGCCCTACTTGAGAAGTGTGGTGAAATCGTCGGCGTACTGGTCGGCGGTGAATCCGCCGGTGTAGATGAGGACCCGGTCACCGGGAGCGAAGGCGTAGATGATGCTCGCGTGCTCCAGGCCGTAGTCGCCCGAGTGCTCGTGTCCGTCGTCGGGGTGGACGACAGGCGTCTTGGGGTCCTCGATCCGCCGGGTCGTGGGAAGGTAAAGTTCCTCCAGCACTTGCTGGGTCTGAGGGGTGCCCCCGACCAGGCCAATGAAGTCTGGGTCGAAGCGGTCCAGCCATTCCCGCACGATCGGTGGCTTGTCCCGTTCGGGGTCCTCGGTGACGAAGACGACCTGTAGGTATTGGCGGATGTCCGGAGGTAGGGAGCGTCGCGCCTGGGCGAGGTCAGCCATCGTGGTCGGGCACACGTCCGGGCAGTGGGTGTAGCCGAAGAAAACGACCGTGACCTCACCCTGCGGGCGGTTACGCAGGTCGAACTCCTGGCCCTGTGTATCCGGGAGAACGAGGGCAGGACGGGAAGGCGCCGGCTCCACGGGCGTGCCAGCGAAGTGCCTCCCAGTACGCTGCACTACGGCCTGCTCGGACGAGTCCCCACTGGCGGGCCGCGACGAGCACCCGGCTGTGAGCGCGCCCAAGGCCAGGATGCCAAAACCGCGACGAGTCAGACGTGTGGTCGCCCTCACAGCGCACTCCCGTGGCCCGCCACTTCCTCGGGACCGACGCCCCAGCGCCCTCTGAGGTCGTCGAGTTCGGCTCGCAACTGCCGAACCTTGCCCTCGGTGCCCGAGTCAGGGGCCGCGGAGGCCTGTCGTCCGCACTGGTTGTTGTGTCGCAACGAGCGCATCATCACCAGCATGCACAGCGGACAGGCCAGCAGGCCCAACACGGGCAGCAACGTCCATGCGCTGGATGGGGCGAGCACGATGCCGACCACGGGCAGCGCTGCCGCAAGACCTAGTACACGCTTGTCATAGCAGCTCATCGGAGTCCCCTTCCTCGACGGATCTACTATTTAGTATAGTTGACTAGGACGGTAGGCGGTCACCCCTCTTTCACACACGACCGGGGCCTGCCAACGGTCCACTATGTACCATAGTAGAACGACTACGAGGCCTCGACCTCCAGGCCCCTCGCCGGTTCGGCGAGTCGCGCTCCGACCCAGACAGGATAGATCCATGGAATCGCTGTCAGAGCTGGTGATGTCGGGCCCGTTGCTCATCGCGATTGGGCTCGCCATCGCGGCCGGGGCCCTGTCGTTCTTCTCACCCTGTTGCCTTCCACTCGTGCCGGGATATCTCTCGTATGTGGCCGGGATGTCCGGAACTCAGGCTGCGCATGGAGCCACGGCTGACCAGCGCGCGACGCCGGCCGCCGTGATAGCGGGCAAAGCTCGCGGGGCAGCCGAGCAGTCGGGCATCGGGTCACCGTCGTCCCGGAACGCGCCGACGACCTGGGCCGGGCCGACGCGTTCCAGGACGGTGCTGGGTGCGTCGTTGTTCGTCCTCGGCTTCGCCGCCGTCTTCACCAGTTACGGGGCGCTCTTCGGCGGTCTGGGCTCTCTGCTGCTGGAGCACCAGGACACCCTCATCCGGATCCTGGGTGTGCTGACAATCGTCCTCGGCCTGGTCTTCGCCGGCGTGCTGACCCGATTGCCGCTGCTCGGCAGGACCCTGCGTCTGCAGTACCGACCACGATCAGGTGTTGCGGGCGCTCCTTTGGTAGGTGTGCTGTTCGGTGTCGGCTGGACACCCTGCATCGGCCCCACGCTGGCTGCCGTGCTGACCTTGTCCGCCACGTCGGGGGGCGCAGGGCGCGGGGCGCTGCTGTCCTTTGCCTACAGCCTTGGTTTGGGTATCCCGTTCGTCCTCGCTGCGGTGACCGTAGACCGTGGCATGCGCCGCTTTGACTGGGCTCGTCGCAACGCGCGGAGGATCGCACAAGTGGGGGGAGGCTTCCTTATCCTTCTCGGAGTGCTGCAGGTCAGTGGGGCGTGGACCGCCCTCATCAGCCGCATGCAGGGACTGATTACCGGGTGGCAGACCCCCCTATGAGCAGACATGAGAGTTCTCAGTTGTTATGACTATGCTGCATAGTAGTCAATGGGAGTGGAAGGCCAACGCGCATGCACGCACAGAACATGGTTCGTCACCCTCATTCAAGCCTGTGCATGAGCAGTGATTTGTCCTACAGCCAAGGAATGGCCCGGACCTGCCCCTGGATCTACGGCATCGTTCGCGGTTCATGGACAAACGGAACGGACGCGCTGAGTGAAACGCTTTTCGAGTTTGCGTTGCTGGCTTGTCCGGTGGGTTGGGAGGGGCCTGAGGTGGCTCGTGATGCCGGTCGAGTACCACGCTGGCGAGACAGTGCAGACTTCGATGCCGCAGGCGGAGATGATACGGCTGCGTTCCGCTCGAGCGCAGTTGCGCTCAGGTCCAAGACGGCGGCCCACGCATGAGCGAAAAGGAGTCAGCGCCGCGTCCCATGAGTCGGGCGGCTGTCGGTGGAGGGGTCGCGGGACGGGAGGATGCTGCGGGCTCAGATATCCGCCTCATGTTGGGGGTGGCATGGGCTACGTGATGGGGCTGGGTGCCCAACTGCTGGTCTGGCTCCTGGTGTACGTGCCGCTGGTGGTGTTGGCCGTCGCCGGGATCCAGAAGTTGGTCCACCGCTTTGACTTCACGGAGTTGCGCGAGTCGCCGCAGGGCATGCCGCGCCGACGGAACGCGGCCGGTGAGACCGGCGAGGAGGAGTTCGCCCGACGGATGTCCGTGCTCGCCGAACGGGCTGCGAGTCTTGTGATGCTCTCCCGGTCTATGCCGCCTTCCCAGCACAATGGGGGCGTCGGCCCGTGCAGGGTATGACACCGCAAGACGACGAATTCGACGGGGCTCCGGGCCACGTCACGAGTTCGCAACCCAGACGGAGACTGTGGGTCGTTGTGGTGACGGTCGCGGCGGTCCTTCTCGCCGGGTGGGCGTACTGGGACTGGACGCGGTCGTCTCAGGGCCCCGCCCAGGTTGCCTCCAGCACGCAATTAGGACCGATCACGGAGTATCCCCCCGATGCGAGGGGCGAATCCGTGGTGCTCTCCGGCAGCACCCTCACCGACACGAGGCTCGATATCGCCGACTTGCGGGGGGACGCGGTGGTGATCAACGTCTG
>JBASAZ010000141.1:0-82792 GCA_049650845.1 Ornithinimicrobium sp. | reverse complement strand
GCCTGGGCCCCGCGTGCGGCTGGACATCACGGCTGACCAGCGCGACCTGCTGACAGCCCTCGACGTCGCGGCAGCGCAGCTGCGTGACGTCGAGCACCAGCGTCACGACGCCGGGAACCGCTCGGCTGAGCCACAGGTGGGCGGCGATGCGCAGGACGAGGAAGAGCCTGACCACGGCGACATGGATCACGGCGACCACGGCGACATGGATCACGGCGACATGGATCACGGCGACATGGACCACGGCGACCACGGCGACCACGGCGACATGGATCACGGCGACATGGATCACGGCGACCATGGCGATATGGAGATGGCGCCAGGCGGTATCCCGTTGGCCGAGGGGGCTCGGGATCGTGACGGATTGGAGATGGACGTGATGCACGTGCGCCTCGGACCGGTCCTGCCGCACTGGCCAGCAGACCTGCTGATCGAAGCGGCGGTGCAGGGTGACGTCATCGTCGAAGCGACCGGGCGGTCGATCGGGATTCCGTCTGCCGCGCATGATCAATCACGCGAACTCGGCTCCGACGGGCTGAGCGCAGACCAGGCGGCTCGGGTGTGGCACTGGGACAACCTGGCTCACATGCTTGCGCTCTTGGGCTGGCAGGACGCCGCCGCCCGGGCCCGAGCGTGTCGCAACGACGTGTTGGGCTCGCCCACCTCGGGTGCCGTCGATCAGCGTGGTGAGCGGCTGGGCCGTCGAATCACCCGGTCGCGAACGGTGCGGTGGTCGCTACGCAACGTGGGTCACCTCAGCGCCGCGGACTGCGCGCGGTTGGGTGTGCCGATGTCGATGGCCGGGGACAGTTACGCGCGTCTGATCACGATGGTCGACCGGTGTCTGGACCCGGCGGGCTCAAGCGCAGCTCCCGCAGACACAGGTTCCACAGTCCCAGAGGTTGCCGGTCAGCCGGCGCGTGCCGATGCCGCCTCGCCCGATGTTGTCTCACCCGATGTTGTCTCACCCGATGTCGCCGCGATCGCGGGTGCGCTGGTGGGCGTGGATCTGGCAGTGGCGCGCCTGGTGGTGGCCAGCCTCGACCTCTCGCCGACGCGTGCGCACAGCCAGGAGGTCGACCATGGGTGAAGGATCGCTGATGACCGTATCGGTCGGGTGGGCTGTGCTGGCGGTCGCCATTCTGGCCGCTCTGGCCTTAGGGGCCGGAGCCCTGGACAGCGTGCTCAGCGCGCGGTCGGCCGGTGCGCGTCGTGGAGGTTGGGACGCGCCGATCGCCGAGGGCGCCCGACTGCTGCGTCAACGGCGCAGGACCACGCTCAGCGCGGATCGTCTGCTGGGGCGGATCGGTGGTTCGGGTCTGGTGGTGGTGGCGTTGCTGATGCTCGCCGTCGTCCCGCTCGGTCAGTGGACCATCGTCGACCTGGACGTGGGAGTCGTCTGGTTCAACGCGATGGACGTCATGGTCTGGGCCCTGGTGTGGATGGTCGGATGGGGGCCGAACTCGGCATACTCCCTGATCGGCGGCTATCGCTTCCTCGCCCACGGACTCGGGTACGAGCTGCCGTTGATGTTTGCGCTCGTGGCCCCGGCGATCGCGGCGGCCAGCCTGAACGTCGGCGCGGTCGCCGACGCTCAGCAGGGTCTGTGGTTCGTGGTGTGGATGCCGGTGGCCTTTGCCGTGTACTGCCTGGGCGTGGTCGGGTTCTCGGTGTGGGGACCGTTCGGCGCGGCGGTGGGCGTCGACCTGGCCGGTGGGGTTGCCGGGGAGCTCAGCGGAGTGGACCGGCTGCTGTTCGAAGCCGGGCGCTACGCGCTGCTGTCCGCCGGAGCGGCCTTCGCCGTGCCGCTGTTCCTGGGGGGCGGTCACGGACCGTTGCTGCCGGAGTGGACGTGGACGATCATCAAGACGGTGCTGATGCTGAGCGCCCTGGTGTGGCTGCGTCGCCGGATGCCAGTCCTACGCCCCGACCAGTTCATGGAGCTCGGTTGGATCGTCCTGCTCCCTGCGATGATCGTTCAGGACCTCATCGTGGCCGTCATCGTCGTGGGGAGGTCATGACATGTCGGACTCTTCTGTCGTCGTCGGTGTCGCGTTCTGGGTCCTTAGCGTGATCGCCGTCCTGAGCGGAGCCCTGGTCTTCTACGTCGACTCGATGGCTCGAGCGACCTACGCGCTGGCCCTGTCCTTCGTGGCGGTCGGCGTCATCGTGCTGCTGCTCGCGCAGAACTACATCGGCGTCATCGTGATCCTCATGATGGTCATGGAGATGGCGATCATGGCCGTCTTCATGATCATGTTCATGGGGATGAATCCGGCGCTGATGCCGATGAGCATGGTGCACGACAACCGGCAGGCCCTGGCCGCGGCCACCGCTACCTTCCTGGCCCTGAGTCTCGGCATACTCCTGATCGACTGGCCCACGCGGCGCGGCAGCCCCGGTCCGGACGTGACCGCAGCCTTGGGGGACGCGCTGATGGGTCCCTGGATGCTGGTGATGGTGGTGATCAGTCCGGTGATGGTCTCCACCATCGTTGCCGGGGTGGTGCTGGCTTCTCCGCGCACCCGCTATGACCGGATGGGCGCGGATCTCAAGCGCAGACCAGCCGACGATCCGCAACCCGGGGGAGTGGGCCGATGACTCTGGAAGCCGTGCTCATCGTGGCGGCCGCGCTGTTCAGCGTCGGCCTCTACGGCGCCATCTCCCAACAGGTCGTCGTGATGGTGATGATGGGACTCGAGCTGATGATCAACGGCGTCATCCTGGCGGCCGCTGGCTTCTGGTGGTTCACCGTCCCGGAGCCCTCGGGCCAGGTTCTGCTGCTCGTCGTCATTGCCGCCATGACGGTCGAGATGGCGATGGGCTTCGCCATTGCCACGCTGCTGCACCGGGACGCCGAGTCGGACATGACCGACATGACGACAGACCTGTCCGGGTGAGCGGCATCGCGCAGGTCTTGCTATGGGCACTGTTCACGGTGCCGGCCGCGGTGGGGACGATCCTGGTCCTGACGCCTCGGGCAGAGCGGGTCGCGGCCAGGGTCTCGATGCTGACCGCCTCGATCACCCTCATCATCGCCGTGGCCGTCACGGTCCAGCGCCCACAGGTGTCGGTGCCGTTCGTCCTCGGGGCCGATTTCGGCTTGGCGGTCGACTCGCTGAGCGCCGTGTTGGTGCCCACCGTCGCGCTGATCACCACGCTGTCGCTGATGGTGGCCACGTCCGAGATCACGCAAGCTCAGGGTCGTTTCCACGGGCTGATGCTGCTGTTCGCCTCGTTCGCGCTGGTGACCGTCACCGCGACCACACTGCCGACGGTGTTGTTCGCGTGGGAGCTGATGGGAGCAACGTCCTACGCACTGATCGGCTTTTGGTGGGCCGACCGAGATCGCGTGGGGGCCGGGTTGACCGCCTTCGTCACCACACGGAGCGCGGACCTGGGCCTCTATCTCGCGACAGGCGCCGCGTTGGCCGGTGGCGCAGGGTTAGGGCTGGCCGAGCTGGCCAACGCCTCGGCGGGGTGGCGCGACGTGATCGCAGCCGGGATCGTCGTGGCCGCGGCGGGCAAGGCGGCACAACTGCCGTTCTCGTTCTGGCTTTCCGGTGCGATGGCTGGACCCAGCCCGGTCAGCGCGCTGCTGCATTCGGCCGCCATGGTCGCCATGGGTGGATACCTCCTGCTGCGCGTGCAGCCGCTGTTGGAGGCCACCGGGTGGGCCGCGACGGTGACCGCCTGGGTGGGCGCGCTCACGGCCCTGGTCCTCGGGGTGGTGGCACTGGCCCAACGTGACCTCAAGCAGCTGCTGGCCGCCTCCACTGCGGCACAGCTCGGCTTTGTCGTGCTGGCGGCCGGGGTGGGCAGCGTCTCCGGTGGGGCGGCACATCTCGTGGGCCATGCCTTCACCAAGGCTCTGCTCTTCCTGGTGGCCGGGGTCTGGCTCACCGCGCTCGGCACCAAGTCGCTCGCCGGTCTGCGCGGCGTCGCCCGACGCTGGCCGGTCGTCGGCTTCGCGGCCATCGTCGGCGCAGGGTCACTGGCCGGCCTGCCGCCGCTGTCGTTGTGGGCCACGAAGGACACCATCCTCAGCGCCACCCACGAGGAGTCGTGGGCGTTGTACGGCGTCGCGCTGGTGGCTTCCCTGCTGTCGGCGGGGTATGCGGCGAAGATTCTGTTTGTCATCTGGTCCCCCGTCCCGGACTCCTCGCGGCCGGCGGTGCGGGCCGAGTACGACAGCGAGCAAACGGGCACCCGCACCGTTCACCGGATCGCCATGTGGCCCCTGGTCGTGCTCGCGCTCGGAGCAGCCACACTCGGGGTGCTGGCGTTGGCGCCGATCGGTCAGGACGTCGCTCGGGCGGTCCAGGGTCCCGAAGCCGTGCAACCAGGAGCGCTCGAGCTGCTGCTGTCGGGCGGGATGGCGCTGGTCGTGGTCGCGGTGGTGTGGCGACGGGGTGCTCCAGAGCCGCGATGGGCGCGTGACTGGCTTGGCCTCGAAGAGGCGGCACGAACGGTGGTGCTCAACCCCACGCTGCGGTTGGCGCGCCTGCTGGCTCGCTTCGACGATGCCGTGCTCGACCGGGCCGTGGACAGTGTGGGTCGCGGCACGGTGAACGCCGCGACTCGCGCCGGACGACTCGACGACACCGCCGTGGACGGCGTGGTGCGCTGGCTGGCCGGGCGGGTCGCCCGTATGGCCGCGCTGGCTCGGCGAATACAAACCGGTCTCCTGCACCAGTACTACCTGCAGGCGACGCTCGTGCTCACGGCCGGATTCCTAATACTGTTGACGGTGAGGTAACCGATGCTCTCGGTGATTGTCTTTCTGCCCATGGCTGCGGCGCTCGTGCTCGCGGCATTGCCGCGGCTTAGCCCGCGAACGGCGGGCTGGGCGTGGGTTGCGGTTGCCGCCGTCGACCTGCTGTTGGTGGTCGCGGTATGGGTTCGATACGAGGCTCCAGCATCGGGGGAACTCGCCTTTGCCACGCAGGCGCGGTGGATCCCTGGGGTGAACAGCACCTATCACGTCGGTGTGGACGGGCTGTCGTTGCCGTTGCTGGCCATGACGTCCGTCCTCTTCCTGGCGTGCGCCGTGTTCGCCTTGCGCGATCAGGACCGGCCACGGACGCAAGCAGCGCTTTTCCTCTTCCTGCACAGTGTTTCGCTGGGCTTGTTCGTCGCCGCCGACCTGATCCTGTTCTTCGTGTTCTTCGACCTATCCATCGTGGCGATGTACTTCGTGATCGCCGGATGGGGACACGGCGATGCCAGACGATCGGCGATGAAGTTCTTCATCTACACCTTCCTCGGCTCGCTGGCCCTTCTGGCCGGGTTCATCGGGTTATATATCGCGGCCGATCCGCATACCTTCGACATGGTTGTGCTGGCCGAGCAGACCCCGCTCGCCGGGCAGTCCCTTGCCGGTGGGTTCGTGCTGGGCGCCATCGTGCTCGGGCTCGCGATCAAGACCCCGACCGTGCCCTTCCACACCTGGTTGCCGCCGGCTCACACCGACGCACCGGCGATCGGCTCGGCCGTGCTGGCTGGGGTGCTGCTGAAGATGGGCACCTACGGATTCCTGCGGATCGCGATGCCGATGCTGCCTGAGGCGTGGCGCAACTGGGCGTGGGTCATCGTGGCCGTCGGAATCGTGTCGGTGCTGTACGGCGCGTTGGTCGCTCTGGCGCAGCAGGACCTGAAGCGGATGATCGCCTATACCTCGGTCAACCACATGGGTTACATCGTGTTGGCCGTGGGCGTAGCGGGGTTGGTGTCCGGGGACAGTGTGCAGGCCCGCGAGATCGCGATCACCGGAGCGGTGACCCAGATGGTCAGTCACGGTCTGATCACCGGAGCGTTGTTCCTGGTGGCGGGGGTGATCTATGACCGAGCCCAGACCTACGACATGAGTGCTTTCGGGGGCTTGGCGGGGCCCGCTCCCCGCCTGAGTGCACTGTTCGCGGTGGGCGCCTTCGGCTCGCTGGGGCTGCCCGCGCTATCCGGCTTCATCGCCGAGTTCCAGATCTTCACCGGCAGCATTGCGGTGGCCCCGATCACCGCCATCGCGCTGCTCGGGATCGTGCTGACCGCGGGGGTATTCCTGCGGGCGTTACAGCACATTTTCACCGGTCCCACGCAAGGACGCTCGGTCGACTTCGTGGATGTGCGCACCCACGAATGGGCTGCCGTGGCCCCACTGCTCCTGTTGTCCATCATCATCGGCGTCTTCCCCGCCCCCCTGCTGACGGTGATCGAGCCGGCTTCGCAGGTCCTCATCTCGATGGTCGGGCGGTAGCGGTGCCCCGCACGGTGCGAGGTCCGCGGCGATGATGAGTGAAGGAGCAGATGCGATGCAGCCCCTGGTCATGCTGCCGGAGGCCCTCATCTTCCTCGGTGGGCTGCTGACCCTGATGACCGGGTCTTTCACGGCGCGTGAACGACAGTGGCTGACCCGCGTCGTGGCTGCGCTCGTTCTCACAGCAGCCGGTATCTCAGCCTTGTGGGTCGCCGGTCGGCCTGTGTCCACGGCTTTCGAGGGGTCGTTCGTCGTGGACACGTCGACCACGGTGGCCCGGGTGCTGGTGTGTCTGGGGACGCTGTTGATCCTGGGTATCGCCTCCGACGAGATCGCCTCGACGCCGCGCGAGAGCGAGACCTATGCGCTGATGCTGTTCGCGGCCACGGGGGTGCTGGTCCTCGCCGGTGCCCAGGACATCCTGGTCCTGGCAGCCGGCTTCTTGCTGGCGAGCATCCCGCTCTACGGCCTGATCGGAATGTCGCGCAGCGCGCGCAGCGCCGAAGCGGCCATGAAGACGTATCTGCTCGGGGCACTGTTCGGCATCGTGCTGCTCGCGGGAGTAACGGTGTTGTACGGCGTCAGCGGCGAGACACGGTATGCCGAGCTGGCGCAACGGCTGCCCGAGGCCCCGGCCACGGCCGTGGCCGCAGGCGCGCTGGCGATCTTGACTGGCTTGATGTTCAAAGCGGGGGGAGTGCCAGCTCACTTCTGGGTGCCGGACGCCGCTCAAGGCGCCAGTGCCACCGCGGCGACCTTCGTCACGACGATCCCGAAGATCGGCGCGGTGATCGCGGTCTTCCGGGTGGCGCTCGTGTTGCCGGAGGCCCTTGCGTGGCCGTTGCTGATGGCGTTGCTGGCTACGGCATCGATGACACTGGGCAACCTCGCCGCCTTCGCGCAAGATGACCCGCGCCGCCTGTTGGGGTGGTCGACCGTCAGTCAGGTCGGTTATCTGCTGGTGCCGGTGGCGATGGCCTCCAGATCCGAGGTGGCCGCCCCAGCGCTGCTGATCTACCTGTGCGCATACACGGTGACCAACGTGGCCGCCTTCGCGGTCACGGCCGCTCTCCCGCAGCATCGCAGCCTCGAGGACTACCGGGGACTTGCGCGCAGCCATCGATGGCTCGCCTTTGCCCTGGTTATCGCCCTGTTGGGCCTGCTCGGCACGCCACCGACGTCGGTGTTCATCGGCAAACTCGCCGTCGTGATCGTCGCCTGGGACGCCGGTGCGGCGTGGTTGGTCGTGGTGGTGCTGCTGAACACGCTGCTCAGCCTGTACTACTACCTGCGGTGGTTCGCCCAACCGTTTCGAGCACCGGTGGAGGGCGGTCCCCAGCCTCAGGCGACCACGCGCCGGTGGGCCGGGGGCACGGCCGTCGCAGCGGCGGGGTGCAGCGTGGCCGTTGGGCTCGCTGCTGGGTTGATCTGGCCGCTGGTCACGAGCACCTAGCCCACCCTCATACCTGGGCGGAGTCCGTCTCGTCGTCGAACTCACCGAGGATCTGCTCCACGATGTCCTCCAGGGACGCCAAACCGACCAGCTGATCCGAGTCGTCGCGGACCAAGGCCAGCTGGGAACGTGCACGGCGCATTTCGCTGACCGCGTCGATCAGGGGCAGGTCGTGGGCGAGCCAGGTCGGCTCCTGCACGAAGTCCATCACCGGTGTCTGCTCGTGCCCGCGGGAGGTGGAGCGCATCGCGTCACGCACGTGAACCAGACCGATGACGCGCTGGCGCTGGTCCCTGACGAACAACCGTGAATGGCCGCTGCGGTGACAGGCGACCTCCACGTCTCGGGCTGTCCCGCCTTCAGGGACCGTGACCGCGTCGTCCAGCGCGAACATCACCGAGGAGACGGTCTCGGACTCCAGGCGCAGGGCCCCGCTGAGCATTTGGTGATCTGCGTCCGGCAGCACGCCGTGCTCGTGCGACTGGGACAGCAGCAACTGCAGGTCTGCGGGCCCGTGCGTGGCTGACTCCACGGTGTCGATCGGATCCACCTTCACCAGGCGGAGCAGCCCGTTGGCCATCCCGTTGAGCACGAACAGCGCCGGACGGACGACCCAGGTGAAGGCCCGGAACGGTAGTGCCAACAGCAGCGCCGAGGTCTCGGGGTGGGAGATCGCCCACGACTTCGGAGCCATCTCACCGACCACCATGTGCAAGAAGACGACGATCGAGACCGCGATGAGAACCGCGATGACGTGGTTCAACCCATCAGGCATGCCGAGGCTGTGGAAGAGCGGTTCGAGCAAGGAGGCGATGGCCGGCTCGGACAGGGCCCCCAAACCCAACGTGCACAAGGTGATGCCCAGCTGCGCACCGGCCAGCATGAGGGACATCTCACGATGAGCATTCACCGCCGCTCTGGCGGCACGGCTGCCACTCTCGGCGGCTTCGTCCAGCCGGTGCCGTTTGGAGGCGACGACCGCGAACTCAGTGGCGACGAAGAACCCGTTCAAGACCAGCAGCAGGATCGAGACGAACAATGCGGTGGCGGTGCTCATCGCTGGCTCCCCTCCGCCGAGGTCGCGGTGTCGTCGTGCTGCGCCGTGGTGTCCGGGGGTGTCTCGCCGCCGGCTGCGGAGTCAGGGTCGAGGTCGGTGATCTGCTCGGGATAGACAGCGACCATCTCGGGGACGAAGCGGGTGATGCTGAGCACTTCGATGTCGACGCTGACCTCTTGAGGATCGCCGTCCTCGCTGCGGGCCGACCAGGTCACTGCCACTCGGTCACCTTCGCGGGCCATCCGGCCGAGCTGGTGCATCACCAGCCCGGACAACGTGTCGTAGTCCTCGTTCTCCGGCAGGGCGATGTCGGTGATGGTTTCGACCTCGTCGATGCGCATCCGGGCGGCGAGCTGCCATGCGCCGTCGGTGCGGGCGGTGGGCTCGGCCTCTTCATCGTCGTCTTCGTCCCAGATCTCGCCGACGACTTCCTCGGCCACGTCTTCGAACGTGATCACACCGGCGAATCCGCCGTACTCGTCGACCACCACGGCGATCTGGCGGTGCTGCTCGCGCAGCTCTTCCAGGACACGCGGCAACGGCAAGGACTCCGGCAGGATCAGTGCCTCGTCGGCCAGGTCTCGCACGGGGATGCGTCCACGCTGCTCGGCGGGCACGGTGAGCAGCTCGTGCAACCCGATCACCCCGACGATGTCGTCGATGTCGCGGCCGATCACCGGAAACCTGGAGTGTCCGGTGTCCAGCAGCTCCAGGACGCGGCTGGCTGGGTCATCGGCCTGGACGGTCTCCACGTCGATCCGCGGAGTCATCACTTCCTCGGCGGCGTGGCCTCGGAAGGCCAACCCCCGGCCGAGCAGTTTGGTGAGGTCGTCGTCGAGCAACCCGCCCATCGCCGAGTCGGAGATGATCCGCTGCAGATCCTCCGGTGTCGCCCCCTGCGGCAGCTCCTCCACGGGCTCGATGCCCACCGAGCGCAGCAGGGCGTTGGACGCCTTGTCGAAGACTGAGATGATCGGCCCGGCCAGCATCAAGTACCACAGCGTGGAGCGGGACAACCAACGAGCCAGCGGCACCGAGCGAGCGATGGCCAGGTTCTTGGGGCCGAGCTCACCGAGCACCATCTGTACGGCGGTGCTGAAGATCAAGGTAATGGCCAGCGAGAGCGTGAGGGTGGCCCCGTCGGAGAGTCCGGTGAAGCCCAACCGGTCGGCCAGACCGCGCCCCAGCAAGGGCTCGCCCGCGTATCCCACCAAGAGCGCGGTCAAGGTGATCCCGAACTGTGCGCCGGACAGGGTGAAGGACAAGCGGGAGGTCACCTTCAGCGCACGCTGCGCGGCGGCGTCGCCCTGATCGGCGAGCTTGGCCAGCTTGCCGCGATCCACCGAGACGTAGGCGAACTCTTGGGCGACGAAATACCCGGTGGCGATGGTCAGCGCGAAGATGACCAACAAGCCGCTGGCAATTAGCACGTAGGACGTCCGCACGTCGGCCGGGCAGCACCCGGCGCGGGTTGGTCAGAAAGGGGGGACCTGCTCGACGTCATGCGTCCAAGGCTAACCGACCGACACCTTTAGGCTCAGGTCGATGAAACAGGGACAACGGGTGCTGATTGCGGTGTCGCTGGGCGGTGCTGTCGGGGCCCTGCTGCGAGCCGAGGTGGAACGGCGCCTCGGTGGCGGCATCGGGACCTTTCCGTGGTCGACCCTGGGCATCAACGTCGTGGGTAGTTTTGGGCTGGGCATGGTGACGCTCCTGACGGTGGGCCTGCGGATCTGGTGGGTGAAGCCGGCGCTCGGCACGGGGGTGCTCGGCGGGTTCACCACCTTTTCCAGCTACGTGGTGGTGGCCCACATGTTGCAGCTCGACGGCCAGGCCACAGTCGCGTTGGTGTATGCGGTGTTGACGCCGATCAGCTGTGTCGCGGCAGCCTGGCTGGGTGTGCACGCGCCGCGCCTGTTCGGTCTGCCGTATGGCCATGCTCCACGGGCCCGCGAACAGGAATGAGTATGGCGATCGACGTGTGGGTGGCGATCGCCGTAGGCGGAGCCTGCGGTGCCGGGATCAGACACCTGGCCGCGTCCGGCCCGTGGGGTGCCCTGCGCGGAGTGTTCGTCGCGAACACCACGGGCGCCTTGGCGTTGGGAACCCTCGTGGCCCTGGGGCCCGCGCTGTCACCGATGTGGTTCGCCGTGCTGGGCACGGGGGTATGCGGTGCGCTCACGACCTACAGCACGTTGGCACTGCAGGTGTCGGAGCTGTGGCATGAGAACAGGGTCCAGGCGATCGGATATCTCTCGGTGACCACCGGGTCGGGGGGGTTGGCGGCCTTGCTGCCGTTGTTGCTCTGGGGACACTGAAGGGATGTGCCGGGGTTTGTCGGCGCAGGCTCCTACCGTGGGGCGCATGGTCACCTTCCTGCACACCGCCGACTGGCAGATCGGGATGACCCGTCGCTGGTTGCAGCCAGAGGCCCAGGCCCGGTTCGACCACGACCGGCTGATGGCCATCCGTGCGGCCGGCCGGATCGCCCGCGAGCAAGGGTGTGCCTTCGTGGTCGTGGCCGGGGACGTCTTCGAGAGCAATCAGCTGCGCCAGGGGACAGTGCGCCGCGCGCTGGACGCCATGGGTGAGATCGCGCTGCCGGTGTATCTGCTGCCGGGGAACCACGACCCGCTCGACGCGGTGAGCATCTATCGGCAGCCCACCTTCGTCGGTGCGTGCCCCAGCAACGTGACGGTGTTGGACAGCGAAGGACCGTACGACGTCGCCGACGGGGTGCAGATCATCGCTGCGCCGTGGCGAGGCAAGCATCCGGGGCGCGACCTGGTCGCCGCCGCCCTGGCCGGGGTTGGCCCCGCCGACGACACCATCCGGGTCCTGGTCGGTCACGGCGGCGTCGACGTGTTGGACCCCAGTGGACGTAGCCCGGCAGCCATCGACACCACAGGTTTGGTGGGGGCCGTGCGTCGTGGCCAGATCCACTACGTCGCCTTGGGGGATCGGCACTCGCGCACCGACGTCGGCGGGCACGGTTGTATCTGGTACTCAGGGACCATCGAGGTCACCGATCCGCGTGAGGAGACGCCCGGTGAAGTGCTGGTGGTCGAGCTGGCCAGGGACAGTCCGCCTCAGGTCGTGTCCCATCGCACCGGCACCTGGGATTTCCGCACGCTGACCCGCGACCTGAACTCCACCCAGGACGTGGACCGGTTCATTGCCGAGCTGGACGCCGTGTCGGGCAAGGAAAAGGTCGTCCTCAAGGTGGCACTACGTGGTGGGCTGACCTTGGCGGACTACGCTCGGCTGCAGGAAGCGTTGGAGGGGTTGCAGACCACCTTCGCGGGGTTGCGGGAGTGGGATCGTCACACGGACCTGGTCATCATTCCGGACGAGCAGCAGTGGTCGCAGATGTCGATCTCCGGTTACGTGGATCGTGCCGCGGAGGAGATCAGGCTCCGCATGTCCGAATCGGGCGTCCACGATGATCGAGACCGGCCTGCGGGGGAGGATCGTCAAGACCTGCCTACGGGGGAGACCGACAGCGGCGCACGTGCTTCGCTGTATGACCCGGACCGTGCGGATGACGCGGACAGTGCCCGGGACGCGCTGGCGTTGTTGTTTCGGTTGAGCGGAGCGCCGACCCGATGAAAATCCATCGGCTGCGGCTGCAACACGTCAAGGGCGTCGTCGACGCCGAGATCGAGCTTCCCGACACCGGCGTCGTGGTGATCGAAGGCCCGAACGAGGTCGGGAAGTCCACCTTCTTGGAGGCGTTGGATCGTCTGCTCGATCCGAAAGCCAAGGCCCACTCGAAAGCCGCGGGCATCATGGCCCTGCAGCCGGTGGGACACGACGTCGGACCCTTCGCAGAGGTGGAGTTGTCTCTCGGGCCCTACCGGTTGATCTTCACCAAACGCTGGCTGCGGCAGTCGGGGACCACCTTGCGTGTGCTGCAGCCGATCCCGGAGCAACTCAGCGGTGAGGCCGCGCAGGCGCGGATGACCGCCATTCTCGATGAGTGCCTGGATCGCCCGCTCTTCGAGGCGCTGCGCTTTGCCCAGGCGGGGCCCTCTTCGCATATCCGCCTCTCCGATAGCGCCGTATTGACGCAAGCGTTGGACGCCGCTGCTGGCGCCGACCTGCACACCGAGGGGTCAGCAGACCTGCTGCACGCCGTCGAAGCGGAATACAGTCGATACTTCACGGCCGTCAACGGCCGACCGACAGGCGAGCTGCGGGCAGCGCTGACCGCCTGCACCCTGGCGCAGGACGCGGTCGCCGAGGCTCACCGGGGGCTGCACGAGGCCGAGGTGCTGGTCCGGCAGCGCGACGACCTCGCGGACCTCCTCGCCGGCGCGGAAGGTGTCGTGCCGGTGCTGGGCGAGAAGCGGCAGGCGTTGGCCGAACAGGTTGCCCAGGCGCGCCGGCTTCGCGAGCGCGAGCAGGAAGCATCGGCCACGATGCAGGCCGCGGTTCAGCATCGCCAGCGCGCAGAGGCCGACGGCGAGATCCGGGAGCGGTTGCGGCGTGAGATCACCGAACGCTCGGAGCGCCTGGAGGACACGGCGAAGGACGAGGACGTCTCCACACGCGAAGCGGCGGAGGCGGCGGCGAAGCTGCGCGGGGCCACTGCACGTCTCCAGGCCGCGCGCCGCGCATGCACCCAGGGCCAGGAGGAGGCGGACGCGGCTGCGGCACGGGTCTCCAGCCTGCAGGCGTGGGCCGAGGTCACGGCACTGCAGGATCGAGTGCGGGTGGCCAGCGCGTTGGACCAACGCCTTTCCGTGGCCCGCCGAGCGCTACGCGCGGCAACGGTCTCTGCTCAGGTGTTGCGTGAGATCGAGCAGGCTGAGCACCGCTTGGCGCTCGCTCAGAACGCACTCGAAGCCGGTGCCACCGTGGTCACGATGCATGCCTTGAGCGGACAACATGAGGTGTGCGCCGACGGGGGGTCACTCACCCTGAGCGGCGGTGGCGGGCCGGTGGACTACCGCGTCACGCGAGGCAGCGACTTCACGGTGGACGGGGCGGTGCGCATCGAGGTCCGACCCCACCGGGACGTAGCTCGGCAAGCCGAGCAGCGTGACGCCCTGCAGCAGGATCTCACCGACCGGCTCGCGGCCGTGGCGGCCCGGGACGGGGAGCACGCTCGGGCGTTGGCGCAGGAGCACCAACGCGCCGACGCCGATGTCGTCGAGCTCGAGCGCGGCTTGGAGCAGGCTCTGGCCGGCAGCCGTGACCTTGCTGAGCTGTCCGAGCAGCGCGACCAGCGTCAGGCGTGGCTTCAGCAGTGCACCGAGGGGCGGGACACCGAAGCGCAGGCGGATGGGTCGATCGAGTCAGCGTCAGGAGTGCCCGATATCGACCAGGCGCGTCATCTGGCCCTGGCAGCCCAGCAGCGCCTGCGACCGTTGCGCAAAGCCCGGGACGACGCCGAGGACGAGATGGACCGAATGCGCAAGGCCGAGGCCGCAGCGGCGCGCACCCGCGACCTGCTCAGGACCCGACGCGATGGCGCCACGGCTGAGCTGGACCTGTTGCGCGGTCGGTTAGCCGAAGCGCGAGCCCAGCTCGCGGATGACCAGCTGCACCACGCGCTGAGCGACGCACGGGTGGCGGCGCAGGCTGCGACGTCGCGCCACGACGGGGTGCTCGCCGAGCTGCGCCTCAGCGGCATCGATGAGCTCGAACGGCGACTGAGCGCCCTGACCGCGGATTGTGAGGAGGCGAGTGCTCGCCGGGACGACCTCAAAGCGCAGTTCCATGAGCTCAAGGGACGATTGGAGATGGCCGCGGGGGAGGGTCGCCAAGAGGAACATGACCGTGCCGAGCAGCACTTCGCCGAGGCGCAGAGGTCGTTGGACTCCGTGGGCAGGAGGGCCAGAGCCGCTCGACAGCTGCACCTGACCTTGCAACGTCACCGCGACAGCGCCCACGCCAGTTACGTTGCGCCGTACGCCCGTGAGATCGAGCGCGTGGGCCGGGCCATCTACGGTTCGTCTTTCGGTGTCCGCGTCAGCCCGGATCTGGTCATCACTCATCGCGAGCTGCACGGCGCCACCGTCGCGTTCGAGCACCTTTCGGGGGGAGCCAAGGAACAGCTCGGCATCCTGGCCAGACTCGCAGTGGCCGTGTTGGTCGACGTTCTGCAGTCGGTCCCGGTGGTGATCGATGATGCACTGGGCTACACCGATCCGGAGCGCCTGCAGCGATTGGGCGCCGTGCTCGGCGACGCCTCTCACCTCGGCCAAATCGTGCTGCTGACGTGCACTCCCGCGCGATACACCGCCATTCCTGGCGCGCAGGTCAGGTCCATCTCAGCCTGATTTTCCCCGCCGTTGCCGCTCGGCCGGGCGGCGGCAGCGCCGTTGTCCCGAGCAAACCCAGGTCCCGCTGAAATCGCTTACCCGAACCGGACGATCGGGAACCGGATGGCGGACACGCCGAGAGATGCAAAATTCAATTCATCGTTACCCAAACGTGACACATCGCCGATATCTATGTATTGTCGGTCCCGCTTCTCCCCCTGAGGAGTCCCACCTGGTCGCCGAGTCCTGTCACCATGGTCGGGTAACGACGCACAATCCGTTCGACAGGAGCGGGGGACCCAACGTTATCGGTGCGTCGTGAGACGCGCCTTGGGGTTAAGTCCTCGAGAGTTTTCGCGAGGGCCGGGTAATGCATCTCCACCCGAACCCGACAGCTCACCCCGTAGGCGTATGGAGAGAGTTCACTGTGTCTTCGATCGTGCCCGGGCGTCACCGCGCCTCGCGACGTATGTCTGCCAAGCCCGTGGCCAAGGTCTTTGTGACTCTTGCCGCTACGAGTGGTCTGGCCCTATCCACGGCTGGCGCCAGTCAGGCGACTTCCTCGGCCGCCACACCCTCCGCACGCACGGGAGCAACGGCCGTCCCGGCCACCCCGGCCCCTGCCGCGTCGAGCGCTGGCCTGACTGCCACTCCCGCGCCAAGCCGCGTGCTGCCCACTCCGCGGAGTTCCTCCACCTACCGTTGGGGTTCGCGCGGGGGCTCGACTCGCAGCATTCAGCGCATCGTCGGCGCCTACCCAGACGGCATTTTCGGCCCCAAGACGCACTCTCGCGTGAAGCGCTGGCAGAGCCGTAACGGCTTGGTCGCGGACGGCATCGTCGGTCCCAAGACCTCGCGTGCCATGGGTCTGTCGTCCTCCTCGCGCGGCAGCTCGTCGGCCTCGCGCAGCACGTCGCGCTCCTCGAGCAGCGTCGTCACCAACGCCAAGCGTTACCTCGGCGTGCGGTACGTCTGGGCCGGCAGCTCGCCCTCGAGCGGCTTCGACTGCTCGGGCTACGTGAACTACGTGTTCAAGAAGTCGGGCGTCAACCTGCCTCGCACGGCTGCCAGCATCCAGCGCGCCACGACGCGGACGTCCAACCCGCGCCCGGGTGACCTGGTCTTCCACGGCTACCCCGCGACCCACGTCGGGATCTACGCCGGCAACGGCAAGTTCTACGACTCGGGCCGTTCCACCCGCGGCACCACGCTTCGCACCATTTTCCCCGGCAGCGTGAGCTACGGGCGCGTCAACTAACAGACCCCCTGTGACGCAGAGGCCGAGGTGGCATGCCACCTCGGCCTCTGCTTGTCTGCCCTCAGCAGCGGTGGGCCACGGGTTGCTCAGGACGCCCTACGCGTCTAGGTTCTCAGCAACAGGAAAGAGGACCGATGAAGACTTCTGCGGCACTGGTGTGTGGACTGCTCGGCGTGACCGTCGCCCTGGCGGGATGCGATGCGGTAGGTCAGGGCGGGGGACCGAGCACCATCGACCAGGACGTGCTCACCGGCGACTCGCGGTCGACGGCCCGACCGACGACGCCCGACACCGAGGCCAGCACAGCAACCGGGACCGACCGGGATGTATCGACGGCGACGGGCCTGCCGAACGACTCCGACGCCTCGACCGCTACTGGCTTCACAGATAACGACCAGACGACGGCCACCGGCGGTTTCGGGGCCACCGACGACGCCAGCGGCACAGCCACACCGACGCAGGACCCGCAGTCCGCACCGTCGCAGGCGCCGGATGACTCGAACCTTCCTGAGCCGTCCCTTGACCCTGCGGAGGGGGCATCCGGCTCCGGAAACGACCTTCTGCCTACGACGGTCCGCATCGGTTATCACCCTGACTACGACCGGGTGGTGTTCGACCTCGAAGGCGAGGGCACGCCCGGATACCGCGTCTCCTATGTGGACAGCGCCGTCGAGGACGGCAGCGGCGCGACCATCGACGTCGACGGCGACGCGGTTCTTCAGGTCGTGCTCACCGGCACCCGGTACCCCACCGAGAACGAGGTCTACGAGGGTGGACCCGGGACGTACTCGCTCGACGCGTCGGAGGAGATCGAGGAAGTGCGGATGTCCGGCACGTTCGAAGGGAACACGCAGGCCTTCATCGGCATCGACGATGTCGACACGCCGTTCCGTGCCTTTGTGCTCAGCGACCCTGCACGGCTCGTCGTGGACGTCGCGCACAGCGGCTAGAGGCCTTAACGGTTTGGGTCCACGACTACTCGGCCCCGGACCTGACCGGCCAAGATGGCCGGGCCGTGCTCGGCGATGTCGCTCATGGGTAGGACCTGGGTCATATCCTCCAGCAGTGCGGAGGGAAGGTCCTGTGCCAACCGGGCCCATGCCTGCTCGCGCACCGGCAGCGGGGCGTGGACGGAGTCAATGCCCTGAAGTCGCACCCCTCGCAGGATGAACGGCATCACCGTGCCTGGCAGGTCGACACCACCGGCAAGTCCGCACGCGGTCACCACCCCGGCGTAGGCCATCTGCGCCAACACCTTGGCCAACATCGTGGAGCCCACGGTGTCGATGGCCCCGGCCCAGGTTTCGGTCTCGAGTGGCTTGGGTGATTGGCTCATCTCCTCGCGGGACAAGAACTGGCTGGCTCCTAACGCCGCGAGGTAGTCGTGCTGTTCGGGGCGGCCGGTCACGGCTGTGACGGCATATCCCCGCTGGGCGAGGATCGCGATGGCGACACTCCCCACGCCGCCAGCGGCGCCGGTGACCACGATCGGTCCAGAGTCCGGCGTGACACCCCCGTCCTCCAGGGCCATCACACACAGCATCGCGGTCAATCCCGCCGTGCCGATGCTCATGGCCTGAATTGGGCTGATTTCCCTCGGACGGGTGACAAGCCAGTCCGCGGCGACCCGTTGCCGTTGCGAATAGCCGCCCCAGAAGCGTTCACCGACGCCCCACCCGGTCAGGATGACCGCATCGCCGGCGGCGAAGCGCTCCGATGCTGATTCGCGCACGGTCCCGGTGAAGTCGATCCCGGGCACCATCGGGAAGGATCGGATGATCCGGCCCTTCCCGGCCAGCGCCATGCCGTCCTTGTAGTTGAGCGAGGAGTAGTCGATGTCGACCAGCACCTCGCCTTCGGGAAGGTCCGCGTCGCTGAGCTGCTCGATGCTGGTGCTCTGCCCGTCGGTGTCCTGCCGGACGACGAGGGCGTTGAAGGTGTCAGTCATAGTGTGCTCCTGTGTGCGTGGGGGATGACGAGGGCATCGAGGGCCATGCAGCCCTCGGTGGAGACAGCGAGTGGGTTGACGTCGAGCTCGGCGATCAGGTCGCCTAGGTCGGCCGCCAGGTCCGACAACGCCACCAGCGCCGCGATCACCGCGGGGGTGTCCACCGGTGGACGGCCGCGGATGCCGTCCAGGACGGGTTTGATCGCGAGCTTGGTGATCATCTTGCGGGCAATGTCGGCATCGATCGGGACCAAACCGAGCTGCCGGTCTCCGAGGACCTCGATGAACACGCCGCCGCCGGCGACCAGCACCATCGAGCCGAACTGCGGGTCAGAGACGACGCCGAGCGCCATCTCGACGTCCGCATAGACCATCGGTGCCACCAGTACCTCGGGCCCCAGTCGCCCGGCCAGGTCGGCGTAGGCCGTGCGAACCGCGTCGTAGTCCGCGAGGTTGAGCACCACCCCGGCGGCCTCCGACTTGTGCAGGATGCCGGCCGCGGTCTTCAGCACCACGGGATAGCCGACCTCCTCCGCGGACTCCAGTGCAGCTTCGAGGGTGGACACCCTGCGGTGCGGGACCACCGGCACCCCGTAGTCCCCGAGCAGATCCAGTCCCTCACTCTCGCTCAGCGCGCGTGGCTCAGCCAGTCGTGCCCGCCACTGCGCGCTGACCCCCGCAGCGGGAGCGGTGGGTGTTGCGACGCTGGGCCGGACCGTGAAGTCGCGGTAGGCCAAGGCGTGCCGCACCGCGAGCAGTCCGGCGACCGTGCCGTCGAGCACCGGGACGCCGAGGTTGGTCATTCGTTTGGCGAGGTCCTGGGACTCGGTGCCGGTGTGGTTGGTCAGCATGGCCACCGGTTTGCCGGTGCGCCGGTGGACTCGCAGGCAGATCCGGGCGAACGACTCGTGCAGATAGAAGCCCGAGCTCAGGTCGGCAACGAAGACGCCCATCGCCGTGTCCTCGTCTTCGAGCAGGGCCTGCCAACAGCGTTCGAAGATGGTCTGGTAGTCCCGTCCGGTGCCCCAGGCGTCCAACGGGTTGATCGGCTCGAGTCCATGGTCGAGGTGTTCGCGCAGCACCTGTGTGGTGTTCTCGCCGATCTGGGCGAACGGCACCCCGAGATCGTCGGCGATGTCGATCATCAGCTCGCGTTCACCACCGGAGTCGAAGATCGCCGCCAAGCCGCCGCGGGCCGGTCGTCGCGGGTTGGACAGCACCTGGGTGGTCGAGGCCAGTTCGTCGAGGGACTTCACCGACGACACCCCATAGCGTTCGAACAAGGTCTGGTATGCGGCGTCATCACCGGCGATCGCTCCGGAGTGGCTCAGCGCTAAGGTTGCCGCTTCTGGGGTCCGCCCGGCCTTGAGTGCGATCACCGGGATGTCGCGCTCGGCCGCTTTGCGCAGGGCGGCGATGAATGCAGTGGGGTTGCGCACGGTCTCGATGAACAGCGCGATCGCCGTCGTGCTTTCCAACTCCAGCGCATAGTCCATGTAGTCGGACGTGGACGTCACAAGTTCCTGACCGGGGGAGATCGCCAGGTTGAAGCGAAGCTTCTGGTCGTTCCACAACAGGGCCGTCAACACCGATCCGGACTGGGCGATGAACGTGACGCCGCCCTCGGCGAGCTCATAGGGCCGGTGAAACGGCAAGGTCCGAAACCAGCGCTCGACGTTGTAGAAGCCCATGCAGTTACCCCCCACGACGGGCAGGTCCGCCTCGCGCGCCAGGTCCCGGACGCGCTCGCGCAACGGGTATGCCGGGTCATCGCCAGCCATCGTCAGGCTACCGGGGATGACCAGCCCACCCACTCCGCGATCGATGGCGGCACGGACCTGCTCCTCGATGCCGCTGTTGGCGATCCCGAGGACGGCGAGGTCGGGGGCTTGCGGCAGGTCGAGAAGGCTGGGATAGCACGGCAAGCCTTCGACCTCGGTGTATCTCGGGTTGACCGGATAGACCGCGCCAGGGAACCGGGCAACCTGCAACTCCAGGACCATGTCGTTGCCGGGCACGTTGGGCACAGTCGAGGCGCCGAGCAAGGCCACCGAACGGGGGGCGAGCATGCGGTCGAGCCGGTGCGTGGTCCGCGCCTGGTCGCGATCCAGGGCATCAACGGGCATGGGCGTCCGGAACGTCCTGATCGTTGCGCGAGGGCGCGCCGCGGCCTTGGATCCAGGTGAGGTCCGGGCGTTCCTGCCTGACTGAGGCATCGCGCCAGGCGGCGACCTCAGCCAAGCCGAAGACCAGCGAAGGAGGTGGGCATGCCTGCGAGCGTGACACCGCCACCGGGCGAGGTCAATAGGTCAGAATCACTGACAGCCCCGGGCGGTCAGGCTGACCGCTCACGAGCGGGCCATTGCCCAGCCCTCACGGCCCGGCCCGCCACGCTGCCCGCGACATGGCAACATTCGATCGTGAGCTTCGTCGACCGGGTGGACAGATTTCAACGTCGCCACCCCGTTGCGGGCTATCCGCTGGCCGTGGTCTACAAGTTCTTCGACGACCAGGGCAACTACTTGGCGATGACCATCACCTACAACGCGTTCGTGGCCGTGTTTCCGCTGTTGCTCATCTCGTCCTCGGTGCTCGGGTTCGTATTGCAGGGCAACGTCGAGCTGCAAAAGACCATCCTGACCTCTGCGTTGGGCGAGTTCCCCATCATCGGCACCCAGCTGGCGACCCCGCAGGGGTTGCGCGGAAGTTTCGGAGCCGTGATCGCCGGTGGTCTGGTTGCGTTATACGGCGTTCTCGGGCTCGGCCAGTCCGTGCAGAACGCGGTGAACGTGGGCTGGTCGGTGCCCCGCAACAGTCGGCGCAATCCCTTCCAGAGCAGGCTGTGGAGCGCTCTGTTGCTCTCGCTGGCGGGAATGCTGGTCCTTGGTCTCGCGGTGCTGACCAGCGTGGCCGGCACCTTCACGGCATGGACCCCGGAGCTGACCCGTGGCCTCGCCTGGCTCGTCCAGGTCGTCTCGTTGGTGCTGACCATCGCCGGGCTCAGCCTGCTGCTGCACTGGGCCGGTCCGACCCGCTCGGCCTGGCGGCATACCGTGCCGGGTGCGACGTTCATCGTGCTCCTGTGGTTGGGCGTGCAGCAGTTCGGCGGCTTATACGTGGAGCGCGTGCTGGCCCGGGTGGACGACGTGAGTGCCGTCTTCGCCCTCAGCCTCGGCCTGCTGGGATTGTTCTATCTTGCGGCCAACGTGCTGGTCCTGGGCGTCGAGATCAATGTCGTGCTGGCCACGAAGCTGTATCCCCGAGCGCTGTTGACCCCGTTCACCGACCGCGTCGACCTGACTGAGGCCGACCGACGCGCCTACACGCGATATGCGCAAGCCCAACGGCACAAGGGATTCGAGTCCGTCGATGTGGACTTCACGCCTCCGTCCACTCCTTGACAGGTGACTAATTAGTCACCTATTGTCCCGGGTATGCAGGATGACGAGGTGTTCAAGGCGCTCGCCGACCCAACACGGCGGTTGCTCTTGGATGCGCTCTTCACGCGAGAAGGCCGCAGCCTCGGGGATCTCGAAGCTGTCGTGGCCGAACAGGTGGAGATGACCCGCTTCGGAGTCTCGAAGCATCTGCGCCTGTTGGAGTCGGCGGGACTGGTGCTCACTCGCAAACAGGGCCGGGAGAAGTTGCACTATCTCAACCCCGTCCCGATCCAACTGATTCACGACCGGTGGATCAACAAGTACGCACAGCGCCGGGTCACGGCGTTGACCGAGCTGAAACGAAACCTTGAGGAGCAGACATGAGTGACACCAAGGAGGAGACGACCGACCACGCGCCGACCACCTCAGAGGAGGCCGCGCCCGAGATCCAGATGTACTCGATCTATATCGAGGCCTCGGCCGAACGCATCTGGGAGGCGATCACTACCCCGGAGTTCAGCACCCGCTACGGCTACGGCAGTGAGCTCGAGATCGACCTTCGCCCCGGTGGGGCGATCCGGGATCTCTGCAGCCCGGAGATGAAGGCGATGGGAATGGGCGAGGTGGCAGGCACCGGCACGGTCATCGAGCTTGACCCGCCGCACCGCTTGGTGCAGACCTGGTCCGCTGCGTGGCACGACGAGCCGGACACCACGCTGACCTACGAGATCACCGAGTTCGCCCACGGCCCGTGCCGACTGACGCTGACGCACGAGTGCCTCGAAGCGCCCAACACCGCCAAGGATGTCCGCGGTGGGGGAGACATCGGGGCCGGTGGCGGCGGATGGCCGTGGGTGCTCAGCAGCCTGAAGACGCTGCTGGAGACCGATCGGTCGATGTCGGGCGCGGGAGCCGGTGCCTTCTAAGGCCTCGGTCGGCTAGGACCCTGCAGCTATGTCGCCCTGGCGACACGACTGCAGGGTCTAGACCGTGGCGTGCACGTGCTCGATGAGGCCGGCCCGCTGGCGCGCCGATTCCTCGATGGTGAGCCCGAGCTCGCGAACGGTCGTGATGGGCCGCCGAGAGAAGTGTTCACCGTGCAAGGGGACGCTCACCACGTCGGCGACGTGTTGGAGGGCGCGCAACCACCATCGGGATGAGACGACGTGGTCGGCGAGCAGCAGTCGTCCGCCTGGCCGGAGAACGCGCAACGCCTCGCTGATGGCCGCCCGTTCATCGGGTATGCAGCACAGCGCGAACGTGCAGACCACCGTGTCGAAGGCGTCGTTGGGAAAGGGCAGGGCCGTGGCATCGCCCTGGTGCAGAGTGACTTCCTGACTCGCCGTGTCCGCTCGCTGTCTGGCCAGCTCGAGCATGGCCGGACTCCAGTCGATGCCGGTCAGTTCGACGTCGGGTGGATAGTGCGCGAGGTTGGCCCCGGTGCCGATGCCGACCTCGAGGGTGCGGCCGCGGGCCCGGCTGCATACCCACTGGCGGCTCTGCGGGAACATGCGGCGTTCCACGCCGGTCATCTTCCGGTCGTACGTCGGCGCCTGCCGGTCCCAGAAGCGCACGAGCTGTGGATGGGATCTCATGACGGTCCAGTGTGCCTCGCGGGCGAGAGCCGCGCACGTGCTTCACCCTTGGCGCCGCATTGGCGTGCCGCTTGCCGCCTTCCTATAACGTGAACTACTGGAATAGGTGTTGTTCTGTGTGGTGTTGGCCTACTCGAGTCACCTCACTTCCCATCACCCCACTTCCCACGTCGAGCACTCATGCCCGCCGTCTGTCGAAAGGCTCCCTCTTGATGTCTCGCAAGCACCTCGTCGGTGTTTCCGCCGCCGCGGCCACAGCGCTTACTTTGACCGCATGCTCAAGCGACGACACCGGCGCCGACGCGTCGACGTCGACGTCGACCGGCTCCGGCGAATACAACCTGATCACCGACGGCACGCTCGTCGTGGCTACCGAGGGCACCTACCGACCCTTCACCTACCACGAGGGGGGTGCGGGTGACTTGACCGGCTACGACGTTGACGTCGTCACCGAGGTCGCTGACCGACTCGATCTCGAGGTGCAGTTCGAGGAGACCCAGTTCGACGGCATCTTTGCTGGTCTGGAGGCTAACCGGTTCGACGTGATCGCCAACCAGATCTCGATCAATCCCCAACGCGAAGAGAAGTATCTGCTCAGCGACCCCTACACGGTGTCCCCCGGAGTGGTCGTCGTGGCCGAGGGCACGGATGACATCAGCAGCCTGGCCGACCTCGATGGCAAGACTTCGGCCCAGTCGCTGACCAGCAACTGGTTCGCGGTGGCCGATGACAACGGGGCCAACGTCGAGGCCGTCGAGGGCTGGGCCCAGGCCATCGCGCTGCTCGAGCAGGGTCGGGTGGATGCCACAGTGAACGACGAGTTGACCTACCTGGACTACCTCACGGGCAACCCGGATGCCGGCATCAAAATCGCGGCTCAGACGGACGAAGAGTCGTTGAACGCGTTCGCGTTCACCAAGGACAAGGAGGCGCTCAACGCCGCCTTCAACGAAACCCTGACGCAGATGCAGGAAGACGGCACGCTGGCTGACATCGGCACGAAGTACTTCGGCGAAGACGTCTCACAGTAGGACGCGCGCGTGAGCGATAACGCCCAGCTCTTCGTGGACTCACTCTGGCCGATTGTGCAGGGTGCGATCAAGGGGACCATCCCCCTTTCGCTGATCTCGTTTGCGATCGGTTTGGTCTTGGCGCTGGTCGCGGCGCTGATGCGACTCTCGAAGAGCAGGGTGCTCGCCTTCGCGGCCAAGGTGTATATCTCGGCCATTCGTGGCACGCCGCTCTTGGTGCAGTTGTTCGTGATTTTCTACGGGATGCCATCGGTCGGAATTACGCTGGACCCGTGGCCCAGCGCGATCATCGCCTTTTCGCTGAACGTCGGTGGATATGGCGCCGAAGTGATCCGTGCCGCAATCCTGTCGGTGCCGCGTGGCCAATGGGAAGCGGGATACACGATTGGTATGTCGCCCCGCCAACAGCTGACACGGGTGATTTTGCCCCAGGCGGCTCGGGTTTCAGTGCCACCGCTATCGAATACGTTCATCTCTCTGGTGAAGGACACGTCGCTGGCCTCGCTCATTCTGGTCACCGAAGCGTTCCGCGTATCGCAGCAGATCGCTGCGTTCAGCTCGGAGTTCATGCTGCTGTATATCGAGGCCGCCTTGGTCTACTGGGTGATCAGTACCATCCTGGCGTTTGGCCAAATGCAGCTTGAGGAGAGGTTTGACCGGTATGTCGCGAAATGACGTGGGTCCGAGCGATGTCCTGTTTGACGTCCAAGGCCTGAGCAAGAGTTTTGGTGACTTGGAGGTGTTGACCTCGATCGACCTGACCGTCCGCAAGGGCCAGGTCGTGGTGCTGATGGGCCCCAGCGGTTCCGGCAAGACGACTGTCTTGCGCTCCCTGAACAGCCTGGAGAGCCCCGATGGAGGGACGATCAGGTTCAGTGGAGGGCCGAGTTTCGACTTCTCCAAGCCGCAGAAGAAGTCCGAGCGCACCGCGCTGCGTGACCAGTCGGCCATGGTCTTCCAGCAGCACAACTTGTTTCCGCATATGACGGTGTTGCAGAACGTCATCGAGGGCCCGGTGCAGGTGCAAAAGGTGCCCAAGGCGGTGGCCGTCGAGCAGGCGGATGCCTTGTTGCAGCGCGTCGGGCTATTCGCGAAGCGTGATGTCTATCCGTTCCAGCTCTCCGGCGGCCAGCAGCAGCGAGTAGGCATCGTGCGGGCGCTGGCGCTGAAACCAGATGTCCTGCTCTTTGACGAACCAACCTCGGCGCTGGACCCGGAGCTGGTCGGGGATGTCCTGGCCGTCATGAAGGAGCTGGCCGACGAGGGGTGGACGATGGTCGTCGTGACCCACGAGGTGTCGTTCGCGCGGGCCGTGGCCGACCAAGTCGTGTTCATGGACGGCGGCGTGGTGTTGGAGTCATCGGCCCCGGCGCAGATGTTCAGCAACCCCAAGCATGCGCGCACCCGGCAGTTCTTGGATCGAATCCTCAACCCCCTCGGCGAGTAAGGTCCACGAGGTATGCCGTCACCGCGCCGCCCTCGTCGCCGTACCGTGGGGTTGATGGTTGCCCTCCCGATCGCTGTCCTGTCCCTCGCCGCAGTGTCCGTCTCGGTGGGGATCAGGCTGGCTCCGAACGATCCGGGGCAATGGCACCAGGATCCGTTGACCGTGCAGGCCCCGGAAAGCCCGAACTGGTTTCGCCTCACCCCACCGGGCGCTGACCGGAGCGCCGTCGTGGACCGCGAAGGCACCTCACCGGTCTTCGACGTGCCGGTCGCCGAGCTGGAGACGGCTTTCGACGAGGTGGCCACCGGCGACGGCAGGGTCACGGTGCTGGCCGGGTCAGCTGCCGAGGGCTTCGTGACCTACGTGCAGCGCAGCGCTCTGATGGGATACCCCGACTACGTCTCGGTGCGCTTCGTGGAGGTGGACGCGGACCGCTCGACGCTGGCCATCATGTCGCGGGCTCGCTACGGGTCGGGCGACCTCGGTGTCAACGAGAAGCGGGTGCGCCGCTGGATGCACGAGACGCAAGACCTGCTCAACTGACCAACGCGCCTCACCTAACCAACGCGCTTCACCTGACCAACGCGGCTCAACTAACCAACGCGACGGCTATGCCCGCTAGGCCCTACGCATCCTGGGAGTACACCACGGCGGCGTAGGGACCGATCGTCAGCTTCGCGTGCCGTGGATAGCCATCGCACCCGTGCGGTTCGGTGTCGAGGTCGCTCGCGTGAACGGTGCCCAGACCGGGCCCGAACATCGACGCATCAGTGTTGCAGCGCACCCGCCAGCGTCCCGGCCGTGGAAGTCCCAGCGGATAACCCCACACGGGGTGCGTGCCAAGGTTCACCACCACGACGGTGTCGTCGCGTGGGCCGCCGTCCGACCAGCGGTGATAGGCGAGAACCTTGCGACCGTTGTCCACACGGATCACGTGGGTATGCCGTCCGAGGAGGCCGCCGGTGACTCCCGAGAGGTTGCGGCGCAAGGCGATGAGCTGGCGCGCGAGGTGCAAGAACCCCGGGTGGCGGTGAGCCTTGCTCCAGTCCAGCGGGGTCTGGTCATCGAACCAGCGGTCCTCGAGGAAGTCCTGGCCCTGAAAGAGCAGCGGCACACCGGGGGAGGTCAAGGTCAGCACGAGCCCGAGGGCGGCGCGGGTGCGGGCGTGCCACGAATCGGCCGCACCCGGGACGATCGACTCGGGGACGCGACTGCGGCCGTTGGCGACTTCGTCGTGCGACTCGGTGTAGATGACCCGCTCGTGGGGCGCGCCCAAGCCGTGTCCGAGGACGGCGTGGGCCACGGCATACACGTCGCGGTCCTCGTCGTATGGAGCTTCCAACGCAGCGCGGACCGGGTGCACGAACCCCGCGTCCCACTGCGAGTGAAAGCCGAGTCCACCCCGATCGCTGGGCCTGGTGATGGTCGCGTCGCCTTGCATATCCTCGGCGATCAGCATCTTCCACGGTTGCCGGGAGCGGATGTCGGCGGTCAACGAGGCAAGAAATCGGTGTCCAGCCGCGATCCGCTGGCCATGGTCATGCACATTGCCCCACCGCGAGCGGATGTACTGGGTCGCGTCGAAGCGCAGGCCGTCGACCCTGAAGTCCTCGAGCCACATCACCGCCGAGTCCCGCAGATAGTTGCGCACATGTTTGCGTTCGTAGTTGGGGCGGGTGGCGCCCCACGGGGTCAGCGCACGGCGGTCGTTGTAGAAGTAGCTGCCGCCGTAACGCCGGTTCCTTCCACCGTCGAGGCGCCATAGGTGGAGGTCACCGGGCCCCAGGTGGTTGTAGACCACGTCGAGAATGACGGCGATCCCACGGGCGTGGGCAGCCTGGACGAAGCGGGCGAAGGCGTGCGGGCCGCCGTAGGAGGGCTCGATCGCGAACAGGTGCGCGGGGTTATATCCCCAGCTGATCGGCCCGGCGAACGCGAACGGCGGCATGACTTCGACCGCGTTGATCCCCAGCCAGGCGAGGTGATCGAGCCGCTCGATGGCCCGGTCGAAGGTGCCGGCGCGCCAGCCATCGGCGGCGAACGTGGGGATGTGCAGTTCGTAGATGACCAGCTCATCCCACTTGGGCATCACGAAGTCATCCCGCTCCCAGTCCAGGGAACGCGGGTCGAAGACCACGGCGTTCCCGTCGGAGTGGGTGACCTGCCGGGCGACGGGATCGATCCGGGAGCGATACGGTCCGCCGCTGCGGATCAGAAACCGATATTCGTTGCCCGGGTTGGCCCCCGGCACAAACGCGGACCACGTGCCGGACTGGGCACTGTCGCGGTGCAAACGCCGTTTGTAGGCCGGGTCCCACCCGGAGAAGTCCCCGGTCACCGCGACGTTGCGCGCGTTCGGCGCCCACACCCGGAAGGTCACGCCACTGTCGTGGGGGGTAGCGCCCATCCCCGGATGCCGTGAGGGGAAGGAGAGGGCAGGCACGACGGTCGATCCTAGGTTAGCGTCTGGCGGTGACCACATTGCCGGTGCAAGACCTCACGATCGACTGGGCCAGCGGCCCTACCTACAACACGGTGATGTCTCTGACCGCCGGCGTCGGCTTGTTGCTGATCGTCGACGTGGGTCGGCGACTACGACGAGATGAGGAGGTCGGGGTCGAGGGCTTCGCGCTGGCTTTCGGCATCCTCGGAGCACTGCTGACCACCACCGGACTGCACATGACCTTGACGTGGCCTCTGGCACCGATCGGGTTCGCCTTCGACAACATCATCTTCGGCGAACCCGCCTTGGTCTTTGGTGTCGTTCTGTTGGGTGCCACGGCCATCCTGATCCGTAATGCGCCCATACTCAGCGTGCCCAGTCCCCAAAGGTATCCCGCCATTGCGCGGCTGATGGGCCCGACATCGGTGCTCAGCGTCTTCATCGGGCTGGCGTGCTTCGCGATCGCCGCTGCCGGTGTGTGGTATCAGTTGTGGGTCGCTCCACCTCAGGAGCCCATCTCCGGATATTTCGCCCAGTGGCCGTGGGTGGAAATCACCTTCATCGCCGGTCTCTATTCGTTGACGGGCTTGGGTTGCGTCCTGCTTCCCCTCGCGGTGCGCGACGCTCAGCGAACAACCGCCCTCATCGTCGGCGTGTCCTGGGCCGTGGCAGGCGTGGCCTTTGCCGGCTTCGGCGCACTGAACTACTTCACCCACATCGGTCTCATCATCAACACCTCGCCGTAGGTTCCCATTCGGACACGTCCCATCACGCGCGGCCTTGTCCATGACGATACTGACGTGAAATATGCCGTCCTCGTGACGGGTGGTGTGCTCAACCGCGGCCGAGGGTCGACTGCCGAACGATGATCGTGGGGGTGAAGACGATCTGCTGGTGAGCGTGCTCACGGTTGTTCGCCTCATCGAGCAGAAGGCGGGCAGCGGTGCGGCCCAGGTCGGTGCGTGGTTGACGCACGGAGGTCAGCGGCACGGCCGCAGCCGCGGCGAACTCGATATCGTCGTAGCCGACGATCGCCATGTCCTGGGGCACGCGGATGCCGAACGTGACGCATTGCTGCAGGAGTCCGAGCGCCAGCAGGTCATTGGCGCAGAACGCCGCGGTGGGCCGACGATCACGCGGAATGCCGGCGATGCGCTGACCGGCGCTGCGGCCTTCGGCAACCGTCATCGACGCGGTGGGGATCTCGGTGATCGCCGCCCCATCGCCCCGGTGGTCGGCCACGGCGGCGAGTGCTCCCTGTCGCCGATCGTGCACCTGCCCCAGGCTCTCCGGCCCGCCGACGAAGGCGATCCGGTGGTGGCCCAGATCCAGCAAGTGCTCCAGGGCCAGTCGCCCCCCGTGCACGTCATCAACCGACACCGAGCAGTGACCCTCGCCGCCGGCTCGGTCGAGGATCACCAGCGGTATCCCGCTGCGGCTGACCTCCGACAAGGCGGGCGAGTGTGGGTCCACCGGGGTGATCAGGATTCCCTGGACCCGCTGCTCGCGCAGTCGACTCAAGTAGTTCTGCTCCCGCTGCGGACTGTGGTTGCTGTTGCAGAGGAAGAGTGACAGCGAGTGTTCTTGCGCGGTCTGCTCGATCCCACGGGCAACGTCGGTGAAGAAGGGGTTGCCCGCGTCCAGCATCAGGTAGGCCAAGACCTGGCTTTGGCCCGCGCGCAGCTGTCGTGCTGACTCGTTGCGAACGAAGCCCAGATCGCGAATCGCCTGTTCGACCCGGGCCTTCGTCGCGGCGCTGACGACGTCCGGCCGGTTCAGGACGTTGGACACCGTGCCCAACGACACGCCGGCTGCGGCAGCCACCTGCTTGACCCCCACCACGGACGGGTCGGCCGCAGCAGAGTCGGTCGGCTGCGTCATGAGCATCTCCTTGAAACGAAATAGTCACTGACGCGCGGATGACTGGTGGACCCCAGATAGGGCCTATCTTCGCACGAGGCTTTTGCCGCCTCAAGGGCCTTGACGCCCTCCGTGGGGACTTGTACTGTCTGTCCCACGTTCTTGTAACGTTTCAATTGGAGGTAGCAACGTGGCTATGTCAACCACCGTCCGGGACGAGCCGGGCGAGGCAACGCTGAGTATGCGTCGAGTCGCCAAGCGGTTCGGAGCCGTCGTCGCGCTCGCCTCCGCCGACCTGGTGGTGCATCCGGGGTCGATTCACGCGTTGGTCGGCGAGAACGGTGCCGGAAAGTCCACCCTGATCAAAGTGATTGCTGGGGTGCACCGTCGAGATGCGGGGGAGTTCACGCTCGGGGGTGAGTCGGTGGATTTTGGCTCGACGGCCGAGTCCAAAGCAGCCGGGGTAGCCGTGATCTATCAAGAACCGACGCTCTTCCCAGACCTGTCGGTGACCGAGAACATCTTCATGGGGCGTCAGCCCGTCGGCCGCGGCCGACGGGTGGACCGCGCCGCGATGCATCGCAGCGCCGTGGACCTGTTCGAGCGTCTCGGCGTGCAGATCGACCCGGGTCGTCCGGCGTTGGGCCTGTCGATCGCCGACCAACAGATCATCGAGATCGCCAAGGCGATTTCGTTGGACGCCCGGCTGCTGGTGATGGACGAGCCGACTGCCGCGTTGAGCGGCGTTGAGGTTGAACAGTTGTTCGCCGTGGCCCGCAGTCTGCGCGATGAGGGACGGGCGCTGGTCTTCGTCTCGCATCGTTTCGATGAAGTGTTCGACCTGTGCGACACGATCACCGTGATGCGCGACGGAGAGTTCGTCAGCACCTCGGCGACCGAGGAGACCTCAGTCGAGGACATGGTCTCCGCGATGGTGGGTCGCGAGGTCGGCGACCTGTTCCCCAAGACGCCGGCCGACATCGGTGAGGTCGTGTTGAGTGTGCACGATCTGGCCTCGACCGGAGTGTTCAGGGACGTGAGTTTTGAGGTCCGGTCCGGTGAGATCGTGGCGCTGGCCGGACTGGTCGGGGCGGGTCGCAGCGAGATCGCCCGGGCAGTGTTCGGCATCGACCGATACGACCACGGCTCGGTCGCCCTCGGCGGGGAAGAGGTCCCGCGCCACCGTCCAGGAGCGGCGATTGCCGCCGGAATGGCGTTGGTCCCGGAGGATCGACGCCAGCAGGGCTTGGTCACCGAAGCCTCAGTGGCTCGAAACGTGGCCGCGGCGATCCGGGGTTCCCTGGCCCGCCGGGGATGGCTGACCGCCCGGGCCGAAAGTCGAGCAGCGGCACCATGGGCCGCGACGTTGCAGGTCAAGACCTCGGCGCTGGACATGGGCGCCAGCACGATGAGCGGTGGAAACCAGCAGAAAGTGGTCATCGCCAAGTGGCTGGCTACGGACCCGCGGCTGCTCATCATCGATGAGCCCACCCGGGGCATCGACGTCGGCACCAAGGCGGAGGTGCATCGCCTCCTCTCAGACCTCGCGGGGCGGGGAATGGCGATCCTGATGATCTCCTCCGAGCTGCCCGAGGTCTTAGGTATGGCGGACCGGGTGCTGGTGGTCTGTGAAGGCAGGGTGACCGCGGATATCCCACGCGAGGACGCCACCGCCGAGAACGTGATGGCCGCCGCAACTCGACAGGCGAAGGTCGCCTGATGGGGTCGGCTGTGGCCCGGGTGCTGCGATCCCGTGAGATGTCGATTCTGGCCGTCCTGCTGTTGGTCATCGGTGCGGCCACGATCCGCACTCCGTCCTTCCTGTTCGCCAGCGCAAGTTGGCGAGACCTGCTGCTGACGCCGTTCCTCCTGCTGCTCCTGGCCGCAGGCCAGGCCGTGGTGATCATCACCCGCAACGTCGACCTCTCCGTCGGGTCGGTTCTCGGCCTGACCGCATACCTCACCGGGCGGCTGTTCATCGACATGCCGGGGATACCGGTGATCGCGGTGATCGCGGCCGGGGTCGCCGTGGGCGCCGTCCTGGGACTGATCAACGGCGCTCTCGTCTCCTATGCGCGCGTTCCGGCCCTGGTGATCACCCTCGGCACGCTCTACATCTACCGCGGGGTCGCGCTGACCTGGGCCGGAAGTGACCGGATCAACGCCTCCGACCTTCCGGACGGCTTCTTGGACCTCGGCACCCGGACGGTGTTCACCATCCCGGTTCTCACCCTCATTTCGCTGCTCGTGGTGGCCGCAGTGGGTTACCACCTGCACCAGCACCGAAGTGGCCGCGAGCTGTATGCCATCGGCTCAGACCCCGAGGCTGCGGTCCTCTACGGGTTGCCGGTCAGGCGGCGCATTTTGACGGCCTTCGTGCTCAGCGGTGCGTTGGCAGGCCTGGCCGGGGTCTTGTATGCCGCTCGCTACGGGACGGTGTCCTCCGGTGCGGGCAGCGGGATGGAACTGGAAGCCGTGGCCGCAGTCGTGATTGGCGGAGTCGCCATCTTCGGCGGCAGCGGCACGGTCTGGGGGGCGGCGATCGGAGCCGTGCTCTTGGTCACGATCAACCGGGCGTTGCCCATCCTGGGCATCCCGGACTTCTGGCAACGCGCCGTCGTCGGAGCCCTGATCATCGGGGCCATCGTGCTGGACCGCGTGCTCGCCACCCGCAATGCTCGCCGACTAGAGAATGCGGGGAACCGCTCATGAGCACCACGTATGCCGACCATGCCCATCCACTGTGGCGACGATTGCTGGTGACCCGGGAGATGGCGGTCATCGCCCTCCTCCTCATCGTGGTGGCCTACGCGCTGGTCAACGTGCGCAACTTCGACGGTCCCCTGACGTTGACCTTCTTGCTCCTGGACGTCACCCCGATCCTGCTCATTGCGTTGCCGATGACGTTGATCATCGCCACCGGGGAGATCGACCTGTCCGTGGCCAGCGTCGTGGGGTTGGCCTCGGTGTTGACCGGAGTGCTCTACGAAGCCGGCGCACCGATGGTCGTGGCCGCTGGGGTGGCCCTGCTCGGCGGTCTGGCGTGTGGTGCGCTCAACGGTTTCCTGGTGGCCTACCTCGGCTTGCCGTCACTGGCCGTCACGATCGGGACCCTGGCGCTCTTTCGCGGCGTCGCCGTCGGACTGCTGGGCACCAAGGCGGTCACGTCGTTCCCGGACTCGTGGACCGACCTGGCAACCGACACGATCGGCACCACCGGCATTCCGGTGGTCATGGTGTTGTTCGTGGTCCTCGCGGCCGCCTTCACGTGGCTCCTGCACTACTCGGGCTTCGGTCGCGGCGTCTACGACATCGGACTGAGCAAGGAAGCCGCCCGGTTCACCGGTGTCGACGTCGCCCGCACCAAGTTCATCCTGTTCGTCCTGGCCGGCGTGGTCTCGGCGCTGGCCGGGATCTACTACACGCTGCGCTTCGGTAGTGCCCGCGGCGACAACGCGACCGGCTTGGAGCTGCAGGTCATTGCGGCCGTGCTGCTCGGCGGAGTCTCGATCTTCGGCGGTCGAGGCCGCTTGCACGGGGTCATCGCGGGAGTGTTGCTGATCGGCGTGATCTCCAGCGCGCTGCGCCTTGAAGGCATCACCGTCAACATCATCAACATCATCATCGGGCTGCTCCTGGTGGCTTCGGTGGTTTCTCCCAGCGTCTTATCGGGCTTGTCGGGTCTTCGGTCCCGGCGACGCAGTTCCGGGCAGCCGCCCGCATCACCCAGCGCGCACAGCGCAACCAAAGGAAAGGTAGATCGATGAAGCTCTTCTCCCATAGAGGTGCCCTTGCGGCCGTGTTGAGCAGCGCCTTGGTGCTCAGTGCCTGCGGCGGCGACGACAGTGACAGCGCGTCGGGATCCGGTGGCTCGGGCGGTGACGGGGGCGAGGAAGTGACCGTGACCTTCTTGCCCAAGAACCTCGGCAACCCCTATTTCGACACCAGCTCAGCAGGTGGCAAGGAGGCGGTCGAGGAGTTCGGCGGCTCGTTCGAAGAAGTCGGGCCCCAGGAAGCGACACCGGATGGACAAGTGCAGTACATCAACACCGCAGCTCAACAAGGCGTGTCGGCGCTCGTGGTCTCGGCCAACGACCCGACGGCGATCGGCAGTGCCCTGAACCAAGCACGGGACACCGGCACCAAGGTGGTCACCTTCGACTCCGACACCGACCCGGAGTTCCGCGATGTGTTCGTCAACCAGGCCAGTCCCGAGGGCATCGCCCAGGCTCAGGTCGACCTGATCACCGAACAGATCGGCGACGAAGGCGAGATCGCCATCCTGTCGGCCAGCGCGAACGCCACCAACCAGAACACCTGGATCGACCTGATGAAGGAGGATCTGGCGGCCAACCACCCTGATGTCGAGCTGGTCGAGGTCGTCTACGGTGACGACGACGATCAGGCGTCCTTCGACAAGACGGCCGCCCTGCTGCAATCCCACCCGGACCTGGCCGGCATCGTCTCACCGACCACGGTGGGCATCGCGGCCGCGGCGCGCTATCTGTCCGACACCGCCAGTGCGGACGTGGCCCTGACCGGTCTGGGCACGCCCAACCAGCTGCGTGAATACGTCGAGGACGGGACCATCGAGGCCTTCGCCCTGTGGAACCCAGCCGACCTCGGATACCTGGCGGCGTTCACCGCCGAGGCACTCGTCAGCGGCACCATCGCCGGTGACGAAGGCGACACCTTCGAGGCAGGGCGCCTCGGGGAATACACGGTTGGCGCCGACAGTGTGGTCCTGCTGGGCGACCCGTTCGTCTTCAACGCGGACAACATCGCCGACTTCGACTTCTAAGACCCTCCGGCCGGCAGGACACCCCACGCGATGAGTCTGCTTCCAACTGCAGGTGCACCCCGAGATGGTGGCGGAACACACCCGTCGCCACGGGAGGCCCCGGTGTGAGCCACCGATCCGCGCAAACCCATCCGCGAAAGACCGCGAAGGACTGACATGAATGAGGAACTGACGCTGCACCCGCTGCTTGATGAGCTCGCCATCGAGGTGCCGTCCTGGGCCTACGGCAACTCGGGCACCAGGTTCAAGGTGTTCGGCTCACCGGGCACACCGCGCACGGTGCAGGAGAAGATCGCCGACGCCGCGCAGGTGCACCGGGTGACCGGGCTGACCCCCTCGGTGGCCCTGCACATCCCGTGGGATCAGGTCGACGACTTCGCCGCATTGCGCAGCTACGCGCACGAGCTGGGGGTCGGCCTCGGAACCGTCAACAGCAACACGTTCCAAGACGACGCCTACAAGCTGGGCAGCCTGACCCACACCGACCCCGCGGTGCGAGCCAAAGCAGTCGAGCACAACGTGGCCTGCATCGACGTGATGGACGTCACCAGGTCGCGAGACCTGAAGATCTGGTTGGCCGACGGGTCGAACTATCCCGGGCAGGCGGACATGCGCGACCGTCAGGAGTGGCTCGCCGAGGGGCTCGCCGCCATCTACGACCGGCTGGGCCAGGAGCAGCGCCTGGTGCTGGAGTACAAGTTCTTCGAGCCCGCGTTCTATCACACGGACGTCCCGGACTGGGGCACGTCATACGTGCACGTGGCCGCGCTCGGCGAGCGGGCTCTGGTCTGCCTGGACACCGGCCACCACGCGCCCGGCACCAACATCGAGTTCATCGTCGCCCAGCTGCTGCGGCTCGGAAAGCTCGGCTCGTTCGACTTCAACAGCCGGTTCTATGCCGACGATGACCTGATCGTGGGAGCCGCCGACCCGTTCCAGCTCTTCCGGATCATGGTCGAAGTGATCCGGGGTGGCGGCATCGGGCCCGAGAGCGCAGTGGCGCTGATGCTGGACCAGTGCCACAACATCGAAGCAAAGATTCCTGGACAGATCCGCTCGGTGCTCAACGTTCAGGAGATGACGGCGCGCGCCCTGCTCATCGACGGCGACGCGCTGGCTCAGGCGCGCGGAGACGGTGACGTGCTGGCTGCGAACGCCATCTTCATGGACGCCTTCTCCACCGATGTGCGCCCGGCACTGGCCCGATGGCGCGAAGATCGCGGGCTGCCAGCGGACCCGATGAAGGCGTATCTGAGCAGCGGCTACCAAGAGCAAATCGAATCGAACCGTTTGGGCGGCGCCCAAGCAGGATGGAGCTGACCATGACGCACCAGAGGGCCCAAGAGTTGATCGAGCGCTCAAACCGGCTCGGCGCCGACCCGCGCAACACCAACTACGCCGGGGGCAACACCTCGGCCAAGGGGACGCTGACCGACCCGGTCACCGCCGCAGCCACGGAGGTGCTCTGGGTCAAGGGATCCGGCGGGGACCTGGGCACGTTGACCCACGCCGGCCTCGCGACACTGCGGCTGGACCGGTTGCGTTCGCTGGTCGCGACGTATCCGGGTGTGGAGCGGGAAGACGAGATGGTCGGGGCTTTCGACTACTGCCTGCACGGCAAGGGTGGGGCCGCCCCGTCCATCGACACCGCCATGCACGGACTGGTCGGTGCGCCGCATGTCGACCATCTGCACCCCGACTCCGGAATCGCCCTGGCCACCTGCGCCGACGGCGAGGAGCTGACCCGGCAGTGCTTCGGCGATCGAGTGGTCTGGGTGCCCTGGCGTCGGCCCGGCTTCCAACTGGGGCTGGACATTGCCGCCGTCTACGAAGCACACCCGCAGGCCATTGGCTGTGTCCTGGGCGGGCACGGGGTCACCGCGTGGGGTGACACGTCGCTGGAGTGCGAAGCCAACTCGACGGAGATCATTGGCACCGCCGAGACGTTCCTCGCCGAGCACGGTCAGGACCAGCCGTTCGGGGCAGAGGTGCCGGGATACGCCGCGCTGCCAGCGCCCGCGCGTCATGCGCGGGCGGCGGCCCTAGCCCCGCTCATCCGCGGGTTGGCCTCCACGGATGCGCCGGTGATCGGCCATTACATCGACAGTGGACCGGTGCTGGACTTCCTGTCGCGGGAGAAGCTGCAGCCGTTGGGGGCTCTGGGAACCTCCTGCCCGGACCATTTCCTGCGCACCAAAGTGCGTCCACTGGTGCTGGACCTGCCGGCAGACGCGAGCCTGGGCGAAGTGGGCGCCCGGTTGACCGAGCTCCATACGGCATACCGCGAGGACTACGCCGCCTACTACGAGCGCCACGCCACCGCCGATTCACCTGCGATGCGTGGCGCCGACCCGGCGATCGTGCTGGTGCCGGGCGTGGGGATGTTCTCGTTCGGGAAGGACAAGCAGACCGCACGGGTGGCCGGGGAGTTCTATCTCAACGCGATCAACGTGATGCGAGGCGCCGAGGCGGTCTCCACTTATGCACCGATCGAGGAGTCCGAGAAGTTCCGCATCGAGTACTGGGCGCTGGAAGAAGCCAAGCTCCAGCGGATGCCGGCACCCAAGCCCCTGGCCGGGCGGATTGCCTTGGTCACCGGGGGAGCATCGGGTATCGGCTTGGCCACCGCACGGCGGCTCGCGGCCGAAGGAGCGTGTGTGGTGATCGCCGATCTGGACCTCGACGCGGCTCACGACGCCGCCGAGGTGATCGGCGGGCCCGACCGTGCCATCGCGGTGCGCACGGACGTGACCGAGGCTGCGGCGGTGCAGGGCGCGGTCGATGCGGCCGCGCTCGCCTTCGGCGGACTCGACCTGGTCGTCAACAACGCGGGCTTGTCCATTTCCAAACCGTTGCTGGAGACCTCCGAGGCGGACTGGGACATCCAGCACAACGTCATGGCCAAGGGGTCGTTCCTGGTCTCCCGGGCAGCCGCCAAGACGATGATCGACCAAGACATGGGCGGTGACATCGTCTATATCTCATCCAAGAATGCGGTTTTCGCCGGACCCAACAACGTCGCATATGGGTCCACCAAGGCCGATCAGGCTCACCAGGTGCGGCTGCTGGCGGCCGAGCTGGGAGCGCACGGAATCAGGGTCAACGGCGTCAACCCCGACGGGGTGGTCCGAGGGTCGGGCATCTTCGCCGGCGGCTGGGGGGCCCAACGAGCCGCGGTCTATGGAGTGAGCGAAGACAATCTGGGCGAGTTCTACGCCCAACGCACGATCCTCAAGCGCGAGGTGCTGCCCGAGCACGTGGCGGCGGCGGTCTTTGTGCTCACCGGGGGAGACCTCAGCCAGACCACCGGTCTGCACATCCCCGTCGATGCCGGTGTTGCCGCCGGGTTCCTGAGGTGAGCGGTGACTCCTAGCCCGGTGCCGGCGCCGCTGCGGGTGGTCGCGGTCGATCTTGGTGCCAGCAGCGGACGGGTGGTCGTGGGCACGGTGGGGGCAGACCAGTTGTCCCTGCAGGAGGTGCACCGGTTCGACAACGGCGCAGTCCCGGTGCGCGATCGGTTGCACTGGGACGTTCTCGGCCTGTTTCGCGAGGTGCTGGTCGGGTTGCGCGCGGCGGCCGCCGCCGGGCCGGTGCAGTCGGTGGGGATCGACTCGTGGGCGATCGACTACGGACTCCTCGACTCGGGCGGGCAGCTGATCGGCATACCGGTCAGTCATCGGGACTCGCGCACCGACGGCGTGCGTGCGGGTGTGGAAGCACGGATCGGCGAGGCGTCGTTGTATGACGTGACGGGGTTGCAGCGTTTGCCGTTCAGCACGCTGTTCCAGCTGCTGACCGAGGGCACGCGGTTGGACATCGCCGAGACGATGCTGTTGCTGCCAGACCTGTTCGGATACTGGCTTACCGGCGTCGTCGCCGCGGAGCGGACCAACGCATCGACCACGGACATGTTCGACGCGCGACTGTCGCAGTGGGCCGTGGACGTGGTGCAGCGCCTCGGGGTGCCGACCCGGCTGTTGCCGACGCTGGTCGATCCCGGCGTGATCCTCGGCCCGGTCAGCGACGCGGTGTCGGAGCAGACCGGGTTGGGGGTTGCGACGCCGGTGGTGACCGTGGGCTCGCACGACACCGCCTCGGCCGTGGTGGCGGTTCCGTTCGATGACCCGGGCCGTGCGGCATACATCTGCTCAGGGACCTGGTCGTTGGTCGGGGTGGAGCTGCCCTCACCGGTGTTGACCACGGCGGCGCGGGAGATGGACTTCACCAACGAAGGCGGGGTCGACGGCACCATTCGCTTCCTGCGCAACGTCTCCGGACTGTGGGTCCTGTCCGAGTCCATCCGGACCTGGGCCGATCAGGGCTGGCAGGTGGACCTGCACGAGCTGCTGCACGAGGCGGCGTCAGTTCCGGCCGGACGAAGTGTGATCGACCCGGGGCACCCCGACTTCCTGCCGCCGGGGGACATGCCGGCCCGGATTCGCGCGCACTGCGAGCGCAGCGGCCAGCCGGTGCCGCAGTCTCCGGGTGACGTGGTGCGGTGCATCGTGGACAGTCTGGCGGCGGCGTATGCACGCACGCTGGACCAGATCGGTGAGCTGACCGGGATGGAGGTGCAGGTGGTGCACCTGGTGGGAGGCGGCGCGCGCAACCAGCTGCTCTGCCAGGCGACCGCGGACGCCACGGGGTTGCCCGTGCTGGCCGGGCCGGTTGAGGCCTCGGCGATCGGCAACGTCCTGGTGCAGGCTCGAGCCATGGGTGCCGACCTGCCCGATCTGGCCTCGATGCGGAGCTTGGTGCGCGCGACTCATCCCGCGCAGCGCTACCGCCCGCACCACGCGGCGCCGGGTGCCGAACCCACCCCCAACGACGGAGTCCGAGGGTGAGCGGTGCGTAGCTGACGCGTCGCGGACTGCCTTAGGCGCTGTCCGCGGCGCTGGCCGGTCCGGGTCCGGAGGTGTCGGCGTTCCAGTCGGTGTAGTAGCTGTCCCCGTGGACGAGGTAGTCGACCGTGATCCGGTCCACGTGGCGCACCGTCATGCGGCGACTCAACCGATGAACGAACTCCCAGTCCTCGCGTGGAGTCGTGGTGGCGGTGCGGGGCAAGCGGCTGTAACGCACGCGTCGGCCGCGCCGCACGACGATGGCGTTGGTGTCCACGAAGGCGTCCGCTCGGTGACGCACGCGGTCGAAGGGGTCGGACAGCACTCGGTACGGGCTGCCGTCACTGTTGCTCAACCTCACGCCGGTATACACCAGGTCGGCCCCCCGGTTGATCTCCGCGACCGCGGTGGCGAGGTGGTCAGGTCGCCACGTGTTGTCGTCATCGAGGAAGGCGATCAGCCGCGACTCGGTCAGCCGGATTCCCACGTTGCGGACGACCCCGGGCGTGCGGGTGTTGCACGCAAGCGACAGCACACGCAATCGAGGATCCTGCGGCAGCGCAGGCAGTCCTCCGCCGTCGTCGATGACGATCACGGCATGGTCGGGGTACGTCTGCGCGAGGGCCGAGGCCACCGCCGTGACCAGCAGCTCGGGCCGGCGGAAGGTCGGGACGACGGTCACGACGTCTGCGGCCAGGGGTGATGTCGTGCCGAGTCGGGCGACCTCGGCGTTCTCGATGCGCCGCATCCTCCATGCTCCCCGAGCCAAACGGATCTTGTTGCGCATCTCGCGCACCGGTCGGACACCGAAGGTCCTGAAGAGGATGGCCTGAGGGTGGAACGACACTGACCTGCCCCCTTGCTGAGTCGGGATCCACGCCGGACGAGACGCCCACGCTGTGCCGGCGGCGGCCCTACGCAGCCAGCACGGCGGGACGCAGCCTACGGCAGCGCTCACGACCCCGGCAAGATCGGGCGGGAGGCCAACCGGGGTGATGCGCGGACGATGTGGTCACGACAGCCGGCACAGTCCTCACGGGCGGCCGTGGCTCTGGTTATGGCAGTCTTTCGGGGTGAGCGGGTCCCCAGGTGCGGATGACGCCAAGACTGCCTATGACGCCGTGGCGGACGACTATGCGGCCTTCTTCCGATCGACTGAACCGGAGCAGCGGATTGACCTGGCGGGCATTGATCATATGGTCGACCAACTCCGATACCAGAGCGGTCCGCCGCTGGTGTTAGACGCTGGGTGCGGCGCGGGGCGGATGAGCCAGTACCTCACCGAGCGCGGATGTCGGGTGCTCGGAGTCGACCTGTCGCCCCGGATGATCGACATGTGTCGTCGGGACCATCCAGGCATGGACGCTCGGGTGGCCTCCATTGCTGACCTCCCCTTCGAGGACAGCACGTTCGCAGCCGCGCTGTACTGGTACTCCATCATCCATATGCCGGACGATGCGCTCACGGAAGTGTTCGCCGAGGCCCGTCGTGTCGTGCAGCCCGGTGGTCTCGCGCTGTTCGCGTTTCAGACCGGCGCCGGGGTCCGTGATGTCGCCGGGGGATATCGACGGCTCGGCCACGAGGTCACGCTGATGCGGTATCACCGTTCACCCGATGATGTCAGTCGACTGCTTCAGGTGGCCGGCCTTCAGGAACGTCTGCGGATGGTTCGCAGCGCGATGGCGGGGGAGCAGGATGGGCAGGCTGTCCTCCTCGTGCAACGCGCCCTGCTGCGCCCAGAAGCGGACGGGTGAGCCTCCTATACTGGCGTAGTGCGTGCCCTCGAGGTCGCGGTGCTCGGGCCTGTTTGCGTGGTGGTCAACGGCGAACCAGTCGCATTGCCTAGTGCGCGGCAGCGGATCCTGCTTGCCCGGCTGGCGCTGGACGTGGGCCGACCCGTCTCGGTGGCGAGACTCATCGAGACGTTGTGGTCGGGTGACGTGCCCGCGAACGCCCAGGGAAATCTGCAGAGTTATGTGTCGCGACTGCGTCACGTCATCGGGTCCGATCAGGTGGTCCACGAGCCGGGCGGGTATCGACTCGTGGTCTCGCCCGCCGATATCGACGTGGGGGCTGCGCGGGCCTTGGTGGCGCAGGCCCGCGATGTGGCGTCGGAGGATTCGGCGCGTGCTGCCGACCTGTTGCGCGACGCCCTCGCCCTGTGGCGGGGTGATCCGCTTGCCGACATACCGGACACCGTTGCGTTCGCCCCCGACCTCGCTCACCTCGATGCGTGGCGGCGGCAGCTCAGCGAGGACCGGGCGGCCCTTCAGCTCACCGCCGGTGACGCCGCCGGCGCGATCCCTGACCTCGAGCGCGGTGCGGTGGAGGACCCGCTGCACGAGCGGGGAGTCGAACTGCTCGCCCAAGCGCTCCACGACACGGGACGGACCACCGACGCACTGAGCGCCGTATCGTCCTACCGGCGTCGTCTCGCCGATGAGACCGGCCTGGATCCTGGCCCGGCATTGCGCGAGCTGGAGCAACGGATCCTGACCGACGACCCCACTCTGCGGACCCGACCTCGGCGGCCTCCCGCGCCAACGGCCACCAGGTCATTCCAGCCACCGGCTGATCTGTTCGTTGGACGACAGCAGGACGTGGACCGTCTCCGGCAGGCCCTCACCTCACACTCGCTGGTCACCGTGGTGGGGCCAGGAGGGGTCGGGAAGACCAGGCTCGTGCTCGAGTTCCTCTCCGGGATCGAGGGTCTGGACGATCGTGGGCTGGGCCGGCCGGGGGTCGTCTTCGTTGCCCTCGCGCCGGTAGGCGGGTCCGATGAGGTGGCGGCGGCGGTGGCCGGCGCCCTGGGGCTCGCCTCCGCGCCCACGGGGACCATCGACGCCATCGTCGACCAGCTCTCGGGGCCCCCGTCGGTGCTCGTGTTGGACAACTGTGAGCATGTCCGTGAAGCGATAGCCGAACTGGCGGCGACATTGCTTGCCCGGTGCCCCGGACTGCGCCTCCTGGTCACCTCGCGCCGACGCCTCGACGTGGCCGGTGAACGGCTCGTCCGGCTCGCACCGTTGCCGACCGACGCGCAGGTCGAGCTGTTCTGTGATCGAGCCGCGATGCTCCGCCCAGGATTCGATATCTCGGCGCAGGACCGCGGTGTCATGGAGGAGATCTGCCACTACCTCGATGGACTTCCGTTGGCGGTCGAGCTGGCCGCCCAACGCGAGTCGGTGTTCGGACTCCGTCAGCTCCGGGACGGGATCGTGGTTGGCCTGGAGATCCTGGATCCGATCGGATCCAGTGACCGCTTCCGCGGCATTGCACCGACCGCGGAGTGGTCCTACCGGTTGCTGGATGAGTCGGCGCGTGTCCTCTTTGATCGGCTGTCGGTATGCGCCGACGGGTTCTCCCTCGAGGCCCTGGTTCACTTCGCTCCGGGTGAACTCCACGCCGAAGTCTTGCTCGCCGAACTGGTCGATGCCTCGCTGGTCCTGGCCGACCACGAGCGCGACCCGCCGCGATACCGCATCCTCGAGCCGATTCGACAGATGGGTGAGCGTCATCTCGACCGCTCCGGTCTACGCCAGGCCCAGGACGCGCACTCGGCGTGGGTGCGGCAGCACATCGCCGCAGCGCGCGCAGCGCAGGATCGGCGGTCACCGGTCGCTGCGCAGCTGCTCCACCGTGAGCGGGCGAACGTGCATCAGGCGCTGCGTCGGGCGGTGGATCGCCAGGACTGGCACGAGGCTGGTCTGGTGGGCATCGAGACCGCTGTGTTGGTCGTGGACTATCCCCGACTCGACCTGCTCGATCAGCTCGCACAGTTGGACCGCGTCCTGGATCAGCCGGAGGTCGCCGACGAAGCGCGCGCCCGGTGTCTGGCGGCGGCGGGGGCGGCCTTGTGGCTGCGCGGCCAGGCCGATATGGGGGTCGCTCGGTGCACCGCGGCCTTCGACCTGATGCCCGACTCGTGGATTCACCCGTTCCTGCGTTCCCTGGGCCGTGTGTTCCTCGGAGACGTCACCGGCGTGGATCACGACGTGCAGACCCAGCTGCGACGCACCGACGCGCCGGACTGGGTGCGTGCCACCGCGGTCTGTCTGACGGCGCTCATGCACGAGTTCAACGGTGACCATGAGACGGCAACCGGATGGTTCGACGGACACGCCGACCTGCTCGAGAAGGTCGGTGCGGTGGACGGGTTTGTGGACTACACACACGGCGAACTCGTGGTTGCCGGTGATCCCGAGACCGCGCTCGCTGACTTCGAACGGGCGGAGGCCCGCTGCCGCGCCGCGGGACTGGACTACAACCTCCGGGTCGCTCAGGTCGGTCGCACGAGTGTCTTGATCCGGCTCGGTGACGACACAGCGGTGGCGGCGTCCAGCCAGACGCTGGCCGGTCTGCGCGATGCGGGCATGTGGGGTCAGGTCTGGATGATGGTCCGGCTGATCGCTGAGCTCCTCGTGCAACGCGGAGCCCCGAGCACCGCCCTTGCGCTGCTGGACGCGGCCGACGCCGACCCGCTTGCCCCTCCCGTGCTCGACTTCGACCGTGAGCGCCTCGCCCACCTGCGCGACCTCGCCATCCAGTCCGGCGGAACCGCAACCGACGTCCCCGTGCCCGGACGCGTCACTGCCGTCCAGATGGCGCTGGACGCCCTCGCCGGCGTGGGTTAGCTGCCACAAGCCGGCGTGGGTTAGCTTCCGCAAGAGCGGGCGAAGGGGCGCCGCCCTGGAGCCGAAGCGGGCCGCATGCGCCGCGCCAGCGCAACGCAAGTGTCGGGCAAACGAGCGTCCGCAGACTGCACGGTATGGAAACCACCACAGACACCACATCCCCGTCCACACCGACCACCAACCAGGGCCCAACCGTCGACGAGGCCGCCGTCGAGGCGTTCGTCGGGCGCCTGCTCACCGATATTGCGGGAAGCTCGACGACCCTGATGACGATCGTCGGCGACCGGCTCGGCCTCTACGAGGCGCTGACCGGGGCCGGTCCCACCCGTGCCGACACGCTCGCTGAGGTCACCGGGCTGAACGAGCGCCTGGTGACCGAATGGCTTGCTGCCCAAACCGTCGCCGAGTACGTCCGCTACGACCCGGACACGTCCACCTATGAGCTGCCGGCCGAGCATGCAGCCGTGCTCTCGGTAGCGGACTCCCCGGCATACATCGTCGCGGCGACTGCCATCGTGGGGGGGTTGTTCTCCACGCTCGACCACCTTGAGCAGGCCTTCCGGGGCGATGGAGGTATCGAGATCTACGATGCCCTCGACGAGCACGCGCGCTTCGGTGTCGAGCGGTTCTTCCAGACCGCCTACACCCACGAGCTCGCCTCGCCGTGGTTCCCCGCGGTCGATGGTCTCGTCGAGCGCATGGAGGGCGGCGCACGAGTCGCTGACGTCGGCTCCGGGCACGGTCCCTCCTCCATCGCGATGGCGACGACGTGGCCGCGCTCCACGGTCATCGGTTTCGACGCCCACAGCCCGTCGGTCACGATCTCCCGTGCCCGCGCCATCGAGGCCGGCAATCCCGCGAACCTGTCGTTCCGGGTCGCTGACGCCGCCCAGATCGGTCCCGGTCCCTTTGACGTGGTGACCTTCTTCGACTCCCTGCACGACATGGGTGACCCGCTCGCGGCGCTACGCCGGGCCCACGCCCTGCTCGAGGACGACGGCATCGTCGTCGCGGTGGAGCCGTGGTCCCTGGACCGCCTCGAGGACGGCATCGGCGATCCACGCACCCGGATGGACTTCGGCATCTCGACAGCCATGTGCACCCCCGGCTCGCTCGCGCAGCCGGGAGCCTACGGCCTGGGAACGCAGGGAGGTCCGACGCGGCGCCTGGAACTGCTCACCGAAGCGGGCTTCCGTGACGCGGCACTGGTCATCGACACCGGCTTCAATCTCGTCCTCGCCGCCCGGCGATGACGCCTCCACGGGGCGCCGACCGTGTCCCAGTTTCACACCAGAAGGGAATTGCCATGCATATCAAACTCACCATCACCGCCGTACTCGTCGCCCTCATCGCGGCCTTTGCCGCGACCGCGACCTTCGCCGGTTCGCGATTCGAGAGTCCACTGCGCGTCGAGGTCTCCGAGATCGGATCACGCTTCGTCACCGACCCGGACGTGGTCGACGACGGCGGGCTACCCCGACGAGGCAACGACTTCGTCACCGAGGGTTACGTGTACGAAGCGGGCACCGTCACCTGCACCGAAGAAGGGTGTGACGGCGTGATCTACGACGCCGAAGGCGTCCCCGCCCCGGAGTTCCCGGACCGTGTCATCGGCACCTGGACCTGTTGGGGCACGCACACCGACGACGCCGCGACGACCACGAGTGGCCCGATCGTGGCCACCACGCAGCAGTACGACCTCGGCGACGAGCTTGGCGATGAGTCCATTCTCACCTCCGGTTTCGAACGCGTCGACGACGTCCCGATCATCCGCGCCATCATCGGCGGCACCGGAGGTCTGGATATCAGCAGCGGCACCGCGACGCAGTCACTCGGCGGGCTCAACAACCCCGATCTGAGCATCGACGATAAGCCGGCGTTCGGGGTCACGCTCTTCGTGGAGTTCGACCGCTCCGGCTGATCTCACCACATATCCACGATGCTCCCGGCCCCATACAGGGTCGGGAGCGTCACGTCCGGCAACGGCACCCGCCGCCCTCGCCCGACGCAGGGGCACAAGCCTCAGGCCGGCGCGTTGCGTTCGGTCAGGAACATCTCGGCGCGGGTCAACGGCATACCACTGACTCCTGCGGGCCCGGGCTTGACGGCCAGCACCTGGTTGACGCCGATCTGGTTGAACTGGAACTGCAGGGCCGCCCCGGCCATATAGAGCCACCACACCCGGGTGCGGCCGCCGCCCGCCAACCCGACGGCGCGATCCCAGTCCCGCTCCAGGTTGGCTACCCAGGCCCGCAGCGTGAGGGCGTAGTGCTCGCGCAGCGACTCCACGTCGCGCACTTCGAAGTCCGCGCTCTCCAGGGCGTCGACCATGGTGGCCAACGGTGTGAGCTCCCCGTCGGGGAAGACGTAGCGGTAGAGGAACGAGCGCCGCTCATCCTTGGGGTCGTTGGGCGGTCCGGGTCGACGCGCAATGGCGTGGTTGAGCAGGCGACCCCCGGGGGCAAGCAGCGTATGCAGATGGGTGGCGTACTGGGGCAGCCGCGCCATGCCGACGTGCTCGGCCATCCCGATGCTCGCGATCGCGTCGTACGGGCCGTCGCTCACTTCGCGGTAGTCCTGTACCCGAATCTGCACCTGGTCCTGCAGGCCCTCGGCCCGGAGCCGTTCCCGGGCGTAGGCCGCCTGCTCTGCTGAGAGGGTGATACCAACGGCGTGGACGCCGTATTCCCGGGCCGCGTGGATCACGAAGCTGCCCCACCCACATCCCACGTCCAGCACCCGATGGCCCGGTGTCAGGCTCAGCTTTCTCGCGACCAGGTCGAGCTTGGCGCGTTGCGCGTCCTGCAGGGTGTAGGTGGACGACGGTGGTTGCTCGAAGTAGGCGCAGGAGTACACCATCGAGGCCCCGAGGACCAGGGCGTAGAAGTCGTTGCCGACGTCGTAGTGGTGCGAGATGGCGCGGGCGTCGTGGCCGGGGGTATGCCGTCCCCACCGGGAGATCCGGGTCTCCTCGGCTGGTGGCCGGGGCGGCGGGCCGAGCGCGCCGAGGCGCAGGACCGCTCGTCCGATCGCTGCCTTGGTCGCGGTGTCGACCTGCACGCTTGGCCCACCTTCGGCGGCGCCCAGCATGTCCAAACTGCCGATCGCCGCCACGATGTCACCCTCGAGCTCGATGTCGCCGGCGATGAACGCTCGGGCGAAGCCAAGCTCGTTGGGTGACCACAACAACCACCTCAACGCTCGGCGCCGGGCAAACCGGATCACGAGGATGCCATCGCTTGGCCCCAGAGTGCTGCCATCCCAACACTCGATCCGCACTCGCGGGGACGCCTTCAACGCCGTCCGCACCAACGGCTCCAACACCTCAGCGACACTCATCACGTCTCCTCGCCCAAGGCCCCGGGGCCGCCCATCGCACGGAAGATCACCCGTCCGCATCGAATATAGGTGACCTCTGGGCGTTTGGCTCTCCGTTAGGCCTGCAGGTCGTAACCACGTTCCGGGAAGGCCACGCCAACCGCGGCCACGCGGCTCTGCACGTTGAGGCGGGCGAACGCGTTCTCCAGGTGTTTGCGGACCGTCCCGGGGGAGATACCGAGCTGGTGCGCAACCTGCCGGTTCGTGCTACCCCCGCGGACCAGACGCAAGATCTCGCGCTGCCGCTCGGTCAACGCCGGCTCGGAAGGGGGGACGACAGAGCGCAGGGTCCGCCGGAACAGCGGCTGCAGGTGAGGTTGGAGCAGTTGCACCAGGAAGCAGTCCAGGTCGCTGAACAGCGGCCTCTCGCTGCGGCTAATCAACAGGCGCAGGTTGAGCCGCGGCCCGTAGGGCGAGGCCGCCATGATCTCGTCGTGCACATCGGTTTGGTACTCCAGGTGCATCGGGTCCTGGGCCCATTCGCGTTCACTGCAGACATCCTTATTGGAGATGACCATAGGACGGTTCTGATGGTCCGGCCACGAGCACGAACTGGCCTGGTAGTACGTCCAGAAGGCATCGTGAGTGCCGTCTTCCTCGCCCTGCTCGGTGAAGTACTCCTCACCGTCCGTGCCCTGGAGGTGTCGAACGCGCTGAACTGAGCCTTGCATATCGTGGAAAGTGGCGAAATCGGCGCCGATCATCTCGCGGATACGGTCCAGCACCGCGAAGGTGACGTCCACCGCGGGAGCGCCGGAGGTGTCGTTGGCGGTGTCGACCACGTCCCGCAGCGAGTCCAGATCGACACTGGTCAGGGTGGCTCGGCGCACGAGGTTCTCCTATTCCGGATCCGTCCAGGCTACGGGCTCGGTGCTGGTATGGGAAGTACGTCGAACGTCGTATTCCGCGGGACCGATGAACGCGGAAGCGTTGACGTCAGCGCAACCACGAGGGCTGCGCCGCAGCACATCTCAGATTGGAGGGGTCTGATGAACCGGACCTCAGCAACCCGCCCGCTGGCGGCGCTAGCCGCCAGTTTTCTTCTTCTCTGCACGGCGGTGATGGTCTCGTCCGCAGGCGAGGCCGCTCCGCAGTCCGCAGCCGCTGCTGTGGGCACTGCCGTCGGCTGCGGGTCGCCTCAGCCCGACAACCCGGCCAAAGGCGTCAACCTCGGACCGTTGCTCTACCGGGCCGTGTGAGCGCAGGCCAAGGCTCCCGGGGTCTGTGAGGACTTCGGGAGCCGGCCTGCCGGTCGGGATCCGGACGGGGTTCAGCGGCGGCGGGCGCGGCAATCACCTTCGAGACTGACTGAACCTCGTGCGTGTTACGAACCCGGACGCGCGCCACGCCGGGACCGCACGATGATGGCCGTCTTGCCCCTGGTGTCACCGGCTGCGAGGTGGCGCATGGCCTCGGAGAGGTCTGCCAGTTCGAACCGTTGGCCGATGGCGGGCGTCACCGTGCCGGACGCCAGATGGTCGGCCAGCCGGTCGATCACGGTGTGAGACTCCGTGCTGATGAATGTGGTGAGGCGTTGACGGATGAACGGCGATAAGGCCATCGCTCTGAGTTGGCGGCCAACGCCCCCGGTGAGGCGATTGCCGTCCTCGCCTCCGACGATGACCAGCGTGCCCTCCGGGGTCAGGGCCCTGCGCAGACGAGAGATGCTGTTTCGTCCGCCCACGTCGAGGATCAGGTCGTAACGGTCTGTGCCGTCCGCGAAGTCTGTTCGTGTGTAGTCGAGCACATGATCGGCCCCCAGGGAGCGGACGATGTCCAGTTTCCTAGCGCTGGCGACCCCGGTCACCTCGGCACCGAGGGCCTTGGCCAGTTGCACCGCGTAGGTCCCGACTCCACCCGAAGCGCCCAGGACCAACACGCGCTGGCCGCGTCGCAGATTTCCGACGTCGGTCAACCCCTGCAATGCCGTGATTCCCGACACGGCCGCCACGGCAGCCTGTTCGAAGCTGAGGTTGGTGGGTTTGTGGGCCAGCTTGTGCTGCGCCGCTGCCGCGTACTGGGCACACGACCCGTTGGCGATACCGAAGACTTCATCGCCCTCGGCGAAGCGAGTGACTGCGGCCCCGACCTGGAGGACAACGCCCGCAACGTCCAGACCAGGCACCCGGTTCTTCGGGGTGGTGAAGCCATAGCCCGCAATCCGGATCAGATAGGGCAACCCGGTCATCAGATGCTCGGTGCCCCGATCGACGCCGGCGGCGTGGACCTCAATCAGGACCTCATCCTCGCCGATGGTAGGCCGTTCGATCGTCGTGAACTGCAAGACGTCGGGAGAACCGAACCGGTCCTGCACGATCGCCTGCATCATCGAACCGGGCTCTGCTGGCGGTGGCGGGAAGCTATCGGTTCCCGCTGGGCTGAAGTGGTGATCTACGTGTCTCAAGGGAAGGCTCCTGGGCTGGTTTGGGGACGGAAGGGCTCAATGGTCAGTCGTGTCGTACTTAGTACGTCAACACCCATCACAGACTACCCGTACTATGTACGAATGGTCAAGGAACCGAACGCGGAGACCCTGCCGATGAGCCCGTCGAAGGTGGATGGGGCGAGTGCGACCAGGCCAGCTTTGACCCGAAGCCGAGTGCTCGATGGCGCCGTTGCGCTGGCCGATGAACTCGGGATGGATGGCTTCACGATCCGCAAGTTGGCGGCGGTCCTCGATGTGAAGCCCATGACCATCTATCACCACGTGCCCAACAAGGAGGCCATCCTCGATGGCATGGTGGATCGGGTCTTTGCCGAGATCGAGCTGCCCCCGGCCGGCGCCGGCTGGAAGGAGGCGATGAGACACCGAGCGCGCTCAGCTCGGGCCGTGCTTGCCCAACACCCGTGGGCCACGTCGCTGATGGAGTCGCGCACGCACCCCGGTTCCGCCACCCTGAGCCACCACGACGCCGTGCTCGGGTGCCTGCGCCAGGCCGGTTTCTCGGTCGAGATGACCGGCCATGCCTACGCCCTCATCGACTCCTACATCTACGGGTTCGCCCTGCAAGAAGCCAACCTCCCAGCAACCGGCGGCGAGGGAATGGCCGAACTCGCCGAAACCATCTCCGCGCAGTTCACCGCCGACACCTACCCGCACCTGGTGGAGCTCACCACCGAACACGTCCTGAAGCCTGGATACGACTTCGGGAACGAGTTCGAGTTCGGCCTCACCCTCATCCTCGACGGACTCCCGGATCCGCTCGCCTAGACGGCCTTCACCTTGCCTCGTGGGCCTCCATACGCGAGTGCCTCGAGGTACGGCACATCCACACGCACCGACCCGGAGGGATCGGTCTCGGTGATCTCAGACGAGGGGTCGTTGTTGCCACCAGGCCACGGTGCCGACGGCGAGGGCTAGCGACGTGATCGGGACGAGGGCCAGTTGCGCGATCGACACCGAGGCCATCGCGGGGGCGTCTGCAGCCCATAGTGCAGGGGAGGATAAGGGGAACCAGGCCCCGAATCCGGCCAGGACCGCGACCTGTGCGGCCACGATGAGCCCGATGAGCCCTCCGAACGCCGCCAGGTAGCCCCGACCGAGGCTGGCGAAGACGGAGACGGAGAGGGCTAGGAGACCGGTGAGCCCTGCCATCACCACCACGCGGCCCACCGCGATGAGAATCTCACCGCCCGGAGGCCCGAGCCCGGCCGCTAGACCGATGAGGATCGCGGTTGGTCCCAGGGCCGCGGCGATCGCGAAGGTCCAGAGGGCCAGCAAGAGAAGCTTCGCAGCCGCGACAATGCCCCGCGGGGTGGCTGAGGCATAGAGCGAAACCATGGTGCGGTCGGCGTACTCACGGCCGAAGCACCACGCCACACCGATGCCCATCCCCAACAGGCCACCAGTAGCAAAGACCTGTCCCAGCGCCGAAACGAAGCCTTCCCAACCGGGTCCGGGCAGCATGGCTCGCGCCTTGAGCGTCATCGGGTCGGTTCCGGATTGTCCAGCGGCCGCCGCGAATGCCGCCGCCAGCAGCGGGGGTGCCACCAGGACGACCGTGGTCGTGGTCACCATGACGCGTGAGCGCTTCAGCTTGAGCCATTCGACCGCCAGCGCCGCACGCATCAGATCACGACTCATGAGAGGTCCCGCGCAATGAACCCTGACCGCTATCGCTGTCGGCTGCATGGACCATCTCAAAGAAGGCGTGTTCGAGATCGACGACGTTTCGCGGCAGTTCCCCGACCACGCGGCCGCGGTGGAGGACGTCGACTCGGTCAGCCACGCGTGCGACCTCGTCGAGGTGGTGGCTGGAGACCAGGACGGTTGTCCCCTCGCGTGCGGCTTCTTGGACCAGGTCGCGCAGGAGCACAACCCCGGCCGGATCCAGCGCATTCGTGGGTTCATCGAGAACTAACAAGCGAGGCGAATGGACCATGGCGCTGGCCAGTCCCAGGCGTTGCTTGTTGCCCTGGGAGAGCGTGGAGCAGCGACGGGCCGCATACGGGGTCAAACCCACACGCTCGACCGCCTGGGCGGCAGCGCGAGGGGCCTCGATCCTGGTCAACCCGTGCAGACGAGCCGCCGCCCACACGTTCTGTGTGACCGTGAGCTCGGGATACGCGAAGGGTGTCTCGATCATGTGACCGACCCCGTGCCAATGATCGCTGTGGGAGGTGGCGACGTTGCGCCCGAAGACTCTCGCTTCCCCGGAGTCCGGGCGGGTCATGGCCAGCAACAGTCGCATCAAGGTCGTTTTTCCGGCGCCGTTGAGTCCGATCAGAGCCACGACTTCACCAGGATCTGCGGTCAGGGTCAGGTCGTCTACCACCACCTCGTCGCCAAACCGTTTCGTGAGGTGAGTGCATCGCAACGCCGCGCCCGAGCTTGTCACGCGGACTCCTGCACGCGATCGGCCGGATCGAGGATCTCCAGCGCTTCCAGCAGATTCGCCTTCAAGGAAGAGCTCGCATCGGTGGTTCCCCACGCCAAGACGGCGACAGTCAGCGCTCCCATCGTGGCCGCCGCAGCAACATCAGACTCGAAGAGCGGTGACGTCTCGGCCAGTGCCTCACTGACCGCTGACTGAGTGGCCACAGTGTTGGCCCACATGCCCGCTGTTAAGGACGGGGTGGTGGCGACGATCCGCACCCGCCTTTTGACCTGGTCCTCCTCCGGCAAGCTCATCGCATCCAGGGCCGCCCGGACTCCACGGCAGGCGCGCGCTATCGCTGGGAGATGTCGAGGTTGGGAAGCAACGGCAGCCGCAATCAGGGGGTCGAACGGATCCTGTAAGACCAACGACTGCTTGGTCGGGAAGTGACGAAAGAACGTCATGTGCGAGACCCCAGCAGCCCGCACGATCTGCTCGACCGTGACGGACTCATAGCCCGACTGGATGATCAGCGCGAGACCGACGTCCTGCAAACGCTCGCGTGTCCCCAGACCGCTCATATCCGTGATGTTAGTCACTAACATTGACGATGTCGAGAGTCCACGTCGACATGTCCGGGCAGGGCAGCCGCCGCTGCGGCGGCGGAGCCGAAAGGTCCACAGATGCGTAGGCTTGGCTCACGCGTAGTCCTGCTCGTGTCGGACCCGCGATCCCGCACATCAGACCTCACCACGCCCAGGCCGCGAGGCCGTCGAACCATCGGAGGAATCTCATCGTGATCCGCACGCTCGTTGAAGACTACGAGTACATCCACACCGGACTCGGCCTCATCGGCAACCTGATGTTTGTCGTGGGTTCGGTGTTCTTCTACAAAGCCTTCGAGCAGTACTACACGCTAGCCGTCTCGCTGTTCGTGGTCGGTTCGGCCTTCATGTTCATCGGTGCGCTCGGGAGCGCTCTGCGCCGGCTGTGGGAGCACCGAAAGCAGGAGGCCCAGGCGCGCAGCTGACGGTGTTCAACCCAGTCAGCGGCTCATCACGGCCTCGTAGGCGGCGTCGGTGAGGAAGTCAACGAACTCGTCGGCCAATGCCACCTGCTCGAAGACCGTGCGAGCAGTCTCGAAGTTGCGCTCACCCGACGAGCCGTCCAGCGAGTCCTGGATCTTTGCCATCTCCTCATCCAGCACCTCGCGCACCAGGTCTGCGGTGACGACCGTGCCGTCCTCCAACGTCGAGCCGTTGTGCACCCACTGCCATACCTGTGAGCGGGAGATTTCGGCGGTGGCAGCGTCCTCCATCAGGTTATGGATGCCGACCGCTCCGAGGCCGCCGATCCACGCTTCGATATAGCGCACGCCAACCTCGACGTCGCCGTGGAGACCCTCACGGGTGATCGATCCGTCCGCGCTGCCGAAGTCCAGCAACTCGGCCGCGCCGACCTGCTGGCCGTTCTCGTTGCGCTTGTCCACCTGGTTGGGCCGTTCACCCAGCACGGCGTCGAAGATCTCGGTGCAGGGCTGCACGAAGCGTGGGTGGGCCACCCACGAGCCGTCGAAGCCTTGCTCGGCCTCACGTCGCTTGTCCGCGTTGACCTTGGCAAAGGCCCGTTCGTTCACGTCCTCGTCGTCCCGGCTGGGGATGAAGGCGGACATCCCGCCGATCGCATGGGCGCCGCGGCGGTGACAGGTATCCACCAGCAACTCGGCATACGACGTCATGAAGGGCACCGTCATGCCCACGGTGTTGCGGTCCGGCAGGACGAAGTCCTTCCCGGAGCTTCGGAAGTACTTGATGATGCTGAACAGATAGTCCCAGCGGCCTGCGTTCAGACCCGAGGCGTGATCGCGCAGTTCGTAAAGAATCTCTTCCATCTCGAACGCGGCCGGAATGGTCTCGATCAGCACAGTCGCCCGGATCGTGCCCTGGGGTATGCCGAGCGCGTCCTGGGCGTGAACGAAGACCTCGTTCCACAACCGCGCTTCGAGGTGAGACTCCATCTTAGGCAGGTAGAAATACGGCCCGCTGCCTGCGTCCAGCAGCGCTTGGGCGTTGTGGAAGAAGTGCAGCCCGAAGTCCACCAGGGCACCGACCAACGGCTCCCCGTCCAGTGACATGTTCCGCTCGTTCATGTGCCACCCGCGCGGACGCACCACGATGGTGGCCAGTCGCCGCTCGGTGGACAGGGCGTACTCCTTGCCGTTTGGGCCCGTGAAGTCGATGTCTCCCCGGATGGCATCCCGCAGGTTGATCTGACCGCCGACCACGTTCTTCCAGTGCGGGGTGCTGGCGTCCTCCAGGTCGGCCAGCCAGACCCGGGCACCGGAGTTCAGCGCGTTGATGGTCATTTTGCGATCCGTCGGTCCGGTCATCTCGCAACGCCGGTCCTGCAGATCGGCGGGTGCGGGGGCAACCGTCCAGTCGCTTTCGCGAATCTCCCGGGTCTGCTCCAGGAAGTCCAGCGTCTTGGTCCGCTCGGCTTCGGCTCGGCGCTCGCCGCGGGCAGCGAGCAACTTGTCCCGCTGATCGCCGAACGCGTGTTGCAGCCCGGCGACGAAGTCGAGCGCCTCCGTGGTCAGGATCTCGTCCTGGCCCTCGATGTGACTGCCGGTGATCTCGATTCCCATGGGTCTTCTTTCTGACACGTCTGAGGTATGTGGTCCGGTTGTCGTGGCTCTGGGTCTCGGCCCGCCCTCACTCGCTTCCGGTGACGGAGGCCGAGGAGGACGATCGCTCGGGGGATCGAGCGAAGCGATAGATGATCGCCGCGATAGCGAGCACCAGCAGTAGCAGCAGGATGGACCCGGCATTCAGCCCGAAGCCGTTGACCCAGACGAAGGCGATGCCGCCGGCGGCAAGGCAGTAGTAGATGGTCGGGAAGATCGTCTTGCGGATCAGGTCGCCTTCGCGGCCGAGTAACCCGACGGTGGCAGAGGCCGCCACGACGTTGTGAATGGTGATCATGTTGCCGGCTGCACCGCCGACCGCCTGGACGGCCACGATCACCTCTGGGCTGACCCCGATCTGACTTGCGGTGGAGAACTGGAACAACGAGAACGTCAAGTTGCTGACCGTGTTGCTCCCGGCAACAAAGGCGCCCAGAGCGCCGATGAACGGGGCGGCAATCGGCCATCCCTGGCCCACCAGGCTGGAGGCTCCCTCGGCCAGGGTGAGCGGCATGCTGGAGAAGCCGGATTGGTTGAAGTCCACCCCGGAGTTGATGAAGACCCGCACCAGCGGCAAGGCGAACAACAGCGCCACCCCCGCTCCGGCCAGTTGCCCACCGGCCACTTTCCACGTCTCGGCGATCTTGGGCCCCGTCATCCCGTGCAGGAAGTAGGTCGTGACACAGACCACGATGAAGACGAACCCGGGCAGATAGAACGGCTGCACGGTCTGGCTGATGCCGGTGCCGAGAATGTTGTCGATCGGGATCGCGGTGGTCTCGGTCAGGAAGGTCGTGACCGGGGGCACCGTCCGGGTGAACACCAGCAGCAGCGCGACCAGCGCGTACGGGCTCCAGGCCCGCACGATCGACATCTTCTTCCCGGTCACATCCTCCTCGTCGGCGGTGATGTTTCCCATCCACCGCGCATCCCAGCTGCTGCGCGGTCCGAAGTCCCAGGCCTCCTTCGGCATCAGGAAGCCCTTGCTCGAGGTGAACATGACCAAGGCCAGGCCGATGGCGCCGCCCAGCAGGGAGGGGAACTCGGGACCAAGCACGATGGCCACGATCACGTAGGGCACGGTCATCGCCAGCGAGGCGTAGATCGCGAACGGCCAGACCTTGAGGCCGTCACCGAACCGCTTGTTCTCACCGAAGAACCCGGTCAGCATGCAGGCCAGGATGAGGGGGATCAGGATGCCGACGATGGCGTGGATGATGGCGACGTTGACGGCAATACCGTTGACGTATGCCGCGTATTCGACGCCGAGGAACGAGACTCGATCGTTAACTCCGGTGCCATCCGCAAGGCCTTGGCTGATGCCGACCAGCATCGGAGTGCCGACCGCACCGAAACTCACCGGCGTGCTCTGGATGATCAAGCCGGTCATGACGGCGGCCATGGCCGGAAAGCCGAGGGCCAGGAGCAACGGGGCGACCACCGCTGCGGGTGTGCCGAAGCCGGAGGCACCCTCAATGAAGCTGCCGAACAACCAGCCGATGATGATCGCCTGCACCCGGCGGTCCGGGCTGATCCCGGTGAACCCGGCGCGGATCGTGGCCATCGCCCCGCTCTTGAACAGCGTTTCCAACAGCAGCAGGGCACCGAAGACGATGTAGAGCAGGGTGATCGCAATGATCAACCCCTGGATGCTGGCGGCCGCCACCGAGACGACGTCCATATCCCAGATGAACAGCGCAACGGCGACCACCACCACATACCCCACTGGCATGGCCGTCTTCGCGGGCCATCGCAGCCCGACGAGCAGGATGCCGACCACGAGGATGGGCGATAGAGCGAAGAAACTCAGAGCGGCGAGACTATCCATGGTCTACAGAACTTTCTCTTCAACAGACGTGGTCAGGACAAGGGATTAACGGCGCGAATTGAGGCGTCGACCAGCTGCACCGGGTGCATCAGCGGCACTCCGTCCTGCAGGTAACGCCGGATCTGCAGCAGGCACCCGGCGTTGGCGGTCACCACGATGTCGGGGTGCGTGGACGAGATGTGCGTGACCTTGCGCTCACCGAGCTCTTGAGCGTTCTCGGGTTGCACCAGGTTGTAGATACCCGCGGAACCACAACAGATCTCGGCTTCGGGGATGTCCATGACGTCCATCTGCGGAATCTCCCGCAAGACCTGACGGGGCTCGTCGACGATGCCCTGGGCGTGCCGCAGGTGGCAGGCGTCGTGGTAGGCCACTCGGGCCTCGATCGGATGGCGAGTCGCCCGCGGACCCAGTTGGGCTAGTAGTTGGGTGATGTCTCGGGTCTTCTCGGCGAAGGCGGCCGCGCGCTCGGCATACTCCGGGTCGTCCCGCAGCAGGATGGCGTATTCCTTCATCGCCGATCCGCAGCCAGCGACATTGGACACGACGTAGTCGACCTCGGCGCGCTCGAAGACGTCGATCAGCTTCCGAGCTCGCACCACGGCTTCGTCCTCACGCCCGGCGTGGCTGGACAGCGCGCCGCAGCACTGTTGGTCCCTGGGGGCCACCACGTCACAGCCATCTGCGGCCAACACGCGGGTGGCTGCAGCGTTGACGTCTCCGAAGAACACGCGTTGTACGCAGCCGGAGAGCATTCCCACCCGGGCTCGACGTTCGCCGACCGCGGGGGTGAACGCGGGTTGGTGCGCGACGACACTCTTCATCGTGAGCTTGGGGAGCAGCGCCTCCATCGACTGCAGCCGCGCCGGGAGCTTGGTCAACAGCCCGGTCCTGGCGACGACCTGACTGAGCCCGCTTTGCTGGTAGACCGCGCCGAAGAACGCGGCCGGGCGGAGCCGGGCCGGGTAGGGAAACAGGGTGAAGATCAGGGTTCGGAAGGCCCGGTCAGCCGGTGTCCGGACCCAGTTCCGTTCAATCTGAGGGCGTACGGCCTCGATCAACTGGTCGTACTTAACCCCGGACGGGCACGCTGTGACGCAGGCCATGCACCCGAGGCACTGGTCGAAGTTATCGACGAACTCCTCGTCCATCGGGACCTCACCAGAGTTGCCCATCTTCATCAGATAGATGCGACCGCGCGGTGAGTTCGTTTCGTTGCCGTGCAGCACGTAGGTCGGACACGTCGGCAGGCAGAACCCGCAGTGCACGCAGTCGTCGATCAGGTCGCCGCTGGGCTTGTGATGCTCGTCGAACGTCAGATGAGGTCCGTATCCGTCGACTCCTTCGGTCATCCCTCCGGTGACTGCTCCGCTGTCGGCGCCCCCGCTGGTCTGTGCCGCAGGGGCGGAGTCTGTCTCGATCGTTTTGTCGCTCATCGAATTCTCCTGGTCATTGAGGGCGGAGTCGCCGTCGGTTCGGGTATGCGGTTCAGAACCAGCCGGCGAAGCGGCCAGGGGCAAATCGGGATCCGGGGTCGAACTCGTGCTTGATCCGGCGCAACAGGTCGACGCTGGATGGTGGGGTGCCCATCACCTCGATGTGGGCATCGAACGCCTCCGGCCGGCGGCGCAGCACCACGCTGGAGCCGACCCGGTCGGCATACGCGCGGATGCCGGTGAGCACCTGCGCCTGTTGCTCGGGTGCGGCGGGGGACAGGCTGAGGGTGTGCATGCCCAAACCGGCCGCCGAGACCATGCGCGCGCCGGTTCCGGCCTGGTCGGCAGACTCCCGCACCACGGCGGCGAGAGCGGCGAGCTCGCTGGGCAGGCCGTTCACCTGCACCACGACGGCACCTTCACTGCCACTGACGAGCATCTCGTGCTCGGACCACCGCTGGGTCGCCTCGTCGGCGTCCAACATTCGCGCGTCGAGTCCTGTCTGCGCCAGAGCCGTGATCGTCGCCTCCGCGGCAGCCTGCGTCGCTGCTGCCGATCCTTGGACGCGAACGCTCAGCGTTCCCGCGCCATCGTCTGCGTCGCCGACCCACTCCACGGATGCTGGTTCCAACGGCCCGGCGGCCAAGGCCAGCGCGGCGGCGGTGGCCTGTTCGGCGTCGGCCGGTGCGCTGACGGTCAACCGGGAGGGCGGCTTGGGGTGCAGACGCAGCACGACCTCGCCGATCAGCGCCAGGGTTCCTAGTGATCCGTGCAGCAGCTTGGCGAGGTCGTATCCGGCGACGTTCTTGATCACGTGGCCACCAGAGCGGGCGACGGATCCGTCGGCCAAGACGACCGTCGCTCCGATCACCAGGTCGCGCATGCCGCCGTACTTCAGCCGCGAGGGTCCGGAGTCGCCGGCCGCGAGCAAGCCGCCGACGGTGGCGCCCGACGCGGCCGAGGCCGGGTCCAGGGCCACCCACTGACTGTCACCGGCGACGTGGTCCTGCAGTGCGTTGAGCGATATGCCAGCCTGCACGGACACGGTCATATCTGCCGGATTGTGGGTCAGCACCTGGTCCATGGCGGTGGTGTCCACCACGAGATCCGGTTCGTGGACGCGTCCGGCCCAGTCTTGCTTGGTGCCGCCACCGTGGATGAGCACGGAGCCCGAGGTGGCGCGGAGGAGCTGCGCGGTTTCGCTCAGGTCGTCGGGTCGCTCCACTCGGCCCGCGGCTCGCTGCATGGTGCTCGACGATGTCTCATCCACCGCCGTTCACACCCTCTCGATGACGCCGGCAGTTTCCAACGCGTGCGCCCGATAGATGCCGGGCTTTTCTCCACACAGCCGAGGAGTCGGGAAGATTTTGCCTGGGTTGCTGATTCCGGCAGGGTCGAAGGCGCTGCGCACCAGCAACATCACCCGCAGGTCCTCCTCGGAGAACATCTTGGGCATCGAACACGCCTTGTCGGTGCCGACCCCGTGCTCGCCGGTGATGGACCCACCCATCTCGACGCAGAGTTCCGCGATGGCGGTGGACAGCTCCTCGCCGCGCTCGGCCTCGGCGGGGTCGGCTCCGTTGTAGAGGACCAGCGGGTGCAGGTTGCCGTCTCCGGCGTGAAAGACGTTGGCCACGCGTAGTCCCGCTTCGTCGGCCATCTCCTGCATCCGCCCCAGCACTTCGCCAAGGCGGGTGCGCGGTATGACTCCGTCCTGCACGTAGTAGTCCGGGCTGATGCGCCCCATGGCGGCAAACGCGGCCTTGCGGCCCTTCCAGATCATCCCTCGTTCCTGGGCGGTCTGCGCGATCCGTATGTTGGTGGTCCCGGCTTCGCGGCAGAGTCGTTCAACCTCGCTGAATCCTTCGTCGCACTCGGCGCGTGGTCCGTCCAGCTCCACCACCAGCGCCGCGGCCGTGTCGGTGGAATAGCCCGCACCCACCGCGGCCTCGCACGCTTCGATGGCGAGCGCGTCCAGCATTTCCACCGCGGCCGGGATGATGCCTGCGCCGATGATCCCGCTGACGGCCTGACCGGCCTTCTCGGCGGTGTCGAAGTCGGCGACGAGGGTGCGAACCGTCTCGGGGGTCCGGAGCAGGCGGACGGTGATCGCGGTAGCGATGGCCAGGGTGCCTTCGGATCCGATGATCACGCCGCGCAGGTCTGGGCCGACTCCCTCGGCGAACGAGCCACCGACCTCCACGATCGATCCGTCCGGGAGCACGACGGTCATCGCGTAGACGTGGTTCGTGGTGAACCCGTACTTCAGACAGTGCGCGCCACCGGAGTTCTCGGCGATGTTGCCGCCGATCGTGCAGACACTTTGGCTGGATGGGTCCGGTGCGAAGTAGAGATCGTGCGCGGCCACCGCCTTGCTCACGTCGGAGTTGGTCACCCCGGGTTGCACCGTCATCCGCTGGTTCGGCAGGTCGATGTCAAGCACCGCCCGCATCCGAGCCATCCCGATGACGATTCCGTCGGCCACCGGCAGGGCCCCGCCGGACAGCCCGGTTCCCGCCCCCCGCGCCACGTAGGGCACCTGCTCTCGAGCGCATGCCTTCACGACTGCGGCGACCTCTTCGGTGGTTTCCGGCAGCACCACCAGCGCAGGCACCACGCGATAGCCCGTGATGCCGTCACACTCGTAGGTGCGCAGCCGGGTCCGGTCGGTAATCACCTGATCGGCCTGCAGCGTGGCGCGCAGCTCCGCCGTAATACGGTCGACGGGGGAGTGATGCGCAGTCGTCGGTCCAGCGGTGAGCGTCATTGCCCGGCCTTCCATATTATGAGAGGAAAATCTCGCCTGCCGACACAATGCCCCAGAAGTATGGGGGTGTCAAGAGATACTCACAGGCACCGTTTTCGTCCGCGTGGACGGGAACGTCACGACCTCAGACGGCGGACTCTGCGTCCAAGTCGTCACCCAGCTGCGCGGCGATGTCACACAGAATAGGAGCGACCTCGGCGACGCGCTGTTCGGTCAGTCGACCGGACGGCCCCGAGACCGAGATGGCGATGCGGGCCGGGGCCTGAGGGATCGGAGCGGCGATGCACCATACGCCCGCTTCTTGTTCGCCGTGATCCACCGCCCAACCCCGCTCACGGATGTGACGGACCTCGGCCAAGAGCGTGTCCGGGTCCGTGATGGTGTTCGCCGTCCGCGAGGGCATACCTGTGCGCCCGAGCAGATCGAGCACGCTGTCGTCATCCAACTGCGAAAGCAGGGCCTTTCCCACCCCGCTGCAGTGCGCCGAGACCCGACGACCTACCTCGGTGAACATCCGCATCGAATGCGGCGAGGGAATCTGGGCGACGTAGAGGATTTCGTCACCCTCGAGCACGGCCAGGTTCGCGGTCTCCCCGATCTCCGCGACGGCGCGATTCAGATGCGGCTTGGCCCACGATCCCAACCCCCGCGCGGAGATCTCGCCCAGCCGGATGAGGCGCGGCCCAAGCGCGTAGGCTCGCGACGGATTTTGGCGCAGATAGCCGTTGTGGACCAACGACTTCGCCAGCCGATGCACCGTAGGCAGGGGTAGGCCCGTGGCGGCTTCCAGATCGGCCAGCCGCAATGATCCACCGGAATCGGCGATCAGCTCCAGCATCATCAGCGCCCGATCAATGGACTGCACTTTGCTTGCCGACGTGTTCGGTGGTTTCACCCGGGGCCTCTTCTCCAGAACTCGTGATCCTAACTCAGCCTGGATTGGCCCTTTTCGGGGCCTGCGGCGATGGCCGACGAGCCGATCGCATCGGTCCACCGAAGGCCGGAGAGCTTTCCCCTGGACGTTTCGGCACGGGGCGGTTGTAAACTCTCGGCCATGCCTCATGGCCACGATCGAAACTCGGGCGCAGGTCCATGAGCAGCGGTTCGGTGCCGCATATCGCTCGCAGCGCCGTGCGCTTCGACACGCTCGGTGCAGAGTCACGCGGAAGCTCAGCCCGGGTCGGCAGCAGTGGCAAACCAGCCAATCCGCACGACGACTCTCGCGATATCGGAGCGTGCCCATGAAACGTCAACTGCCCAAGCGCCGCGACCTTGCTCCCCTGTTGCAGTTCAAGAAGGTGGAGCTGTCGCCGCGTCAGCGAAGGTTGACGTCAGCCTTGACGATCGAGGACCTGCGCACCATCGCCAAACGCCGGACCCCCAAGGCAGCGTTCGACTACACCGACGGGGCCGCGGACGGTGAGGTGTCGCTGACTCGGGCCCGGGAAGCTTTCGGCGACGTGGAGTTCAACCCGGCGATTCTGCACGACGTCTCTCGCGTCGACACCTCACGGACCGTTCTCGGCCAGAGCGTGGCGTTGCCCTTCGGGATCGCGCCGACCGGCTTCACCCGGATGATGCAGGCCGAGGGAGAGATTGCCGGGGCGACCGCGGCGGAAGCTGCCGGGATCCCCTTCACGCTCTCCACGATGGGGACGACCTCCGTCGAGGATGTCGCCGCAGCAGCCCCCGGTGGCCGGAACTGGTTTCAGCTCTACATGTGGAAAGACCGTGAAAAGTCGATGGCCCTGGTCGATCGGGCCGCCAAGGCCGGCTACGACACGTTGGTCGTCACCGTTGATGTGCCGGTGGCGGGCGCCAGGTTGCGCGACGTGCGCAACGGTATGACGATCCCGCCCACGCTGAGCGTGGGCACGGTCGTCAATGCGATCCCCCGGCCGGCGTGGTGGTTCAACTTCCTCACCACCGAGCCGTTGGCGTTCGCTTCCCTCGACTCATGGTCCGGGACGGTCGCTGACCTGCTCGACACGATGTTCGACCCCACGGTGACCTATGAGGATCTGGCCTGGATCCGCGACCAGTGGCCCGGCAAGGTTTCGGTGAAAGGCGTGCAGACCGTCGCCGACGCCCAGAAGCTCGCCGACCTCGGTGTCGACGCGATCGTCCTCTCCAACCACGGAGGGAGACAGCTCGACCGGGCGCCCGTGCCGTTCTATCTCTTGCCGCAGGTCGTCGAGGCGGTTGGTTCAGATCTGGAGGTCCACCTGGATACCGGGATCATGTCCGGTCAGGACATCGTCGCCGCCTTGGCGCATGGGGCCCACTTCACCCTGATCGGCCGTGCCTACCTCTACGGGCTGATGGCTGGCGGCCGCCCAGGAGTCGACCGGGCTATCGAGATTCTGAGCGGACAGATCGAGCGAACGATGCGCCTGCTTGGGGTGACCACCCTTGACGAGCTCGAACCTGGCCACGTGACCCAGCTCCAACGCACAGGGGCGCGTTCCCCCGCCTAAGCCGGCGGTGCCATCGTCGATTCCACCGCCCTCACCGCGAAGATGACAGGCGGGCGAGGCCCAGCAAGGATGGGCGCATGGACTATCGAACTCTGGGACGCAGCGGATGCGCTGTCTCCACTTTCACGCTTGGCACGATGACCTTCGGCAGCGAGACCGACGAGGCGGGATCGCACGCTCAGCTGGACGCCTTCGTCGAGGCCGGGGGCAACCTGGTCGACACGGCCGACGTCTACAGCGGCGGCGTCTCCGAGGAGATCATCGGGCGGTGGCTGGCCCAGACCTCGCCCGAGGTGCGGGACCGGGTGGTGTTGGCCACTAAGGGCCGCTTCCCGATGGGCGAGGACGTGAACGACGTGGGCCTCTCCCGGCGGCACCTGCAGCGGGCCCTGGACGATTCGCTGGGACGCCTCGGGGTCGACTGCGTCGACCTCTATCAGGTGCACGCCTGGGATCCGGTGACCCCACTGGAAGAAACCCTGGACACCTTGGACGGCTTCGTCCGGGCCGGCAAGGTCCGCTACGTCGGTCTATCCAACTACACCGGCTGGCAGGTGCAGAAAGTCATGGCGATGACTCGCGAGCGCAGGCTGCAGTCCCCGGTGACCTTGCAGCCGCAGTACAACCTTCTGACGCGCGAACTGGAGTGGGAAGTCGTGCCCTCCTGTCTCGACGCGGGTCTGGGGCTGTTGCCCTGGTCGCCCCTGGCCGGAGGCTGGCTGACCGGCAAGTACGCGCAGGAGGAGCGACCCACCGGCACCACGCGCCTGGGGGAGGACCCGGAGCGAGGAATGGAAGCCTACGATCGCCGCTCGTCCTCGCAGCGCACCTGGGATGTGGTTGATGCCGTGCGTGAGATCGCCGACGCGCGCGGTGTGTCGATGGCCCAGGTCGCGCTGGCCTGGTTGGTCGACCGACCGGCCGTCACCTCGGTCATCCTCGGTGCTCGCACGCTCGAGCAGTTGACCGGCAACCTGGGTGCGGCCGACCTTCATCTGGAGGAGACCGAGGTCGAATCGCTGAATCAGGCCAGCGATCCTGGCCCCGGCGAGTATCCCTACGGCTCTCTGGCCCTGGAGCAACGCGACCGGAGCGTGTCGACCGGCGCCTAGGTCCCCTTCAGGCGAGGTCCTTCTCGAGGACATGGCGACCTGTCGACGACCCCGCGACAGCGCCGGACCCTTGACTGACACACGTGGTTGCTCCACGCTCGAAGAGCGCGCACAGTGCACCGCTCAGGCCAGTGGGAGGCTGCGATGTCGAGTCCATCGGACCCAGCCGTTGAGGCAGCGTGGGCGTATGAGCATCTGCACGTCAACGCGTTGTTCGGACAATGGGTTGACCCGGTGCTCGCGGCTGCCGCCGTGGGCACCGGGCACAGCGTCCTCGATGTTGCGTGCGGCACCGGCGTCCTCGCACGTGCCGCGCATCGTCGAGTCGGACCGACGGGATCGGTGACGGGCCTGGACATCGGCCTTGGCATGCTCACCGTCGCTGAGCGCATCGAGCCGGGCGTCCGGTGGGTCGAGGGTGAGGCTGGCCACCTTCCCTTCGACGACGACTCCTTCGACGCCGTGGTCAGCCAGTTCGGGCTGATGTTCTTCCCCGACCCGGTTCTGGCGATCCGCGAGATGCTCCGCTGCACCAAGCCTGTCGGGCGAGTCGTGGTCGCCGTATGGGAGGCATTGGAACGCTCTCAGGCGTACCCCATCTCCGTGGCACTGTTGGATCGACGTGCCGGTCCGGCTGCCGCCGACGCGCTCCGGGCTCCGTTCGCGATGGGTGACATCCACGAGCTTCGGGACGTGTTCGAGCGGGCCGGAGCAACGACGATGTCGATCAGCAGCCCAGTGGGCATCGCCAGGTTCCCGAGCGTTCGCTCGATGGTCGAGGCCGATCTTCGAGGATGGCTGCCAGTAATGGGGGTCGTCCTCGACGATGCTCTGATCGAGTCGGTCCTCACCGAGGCCGACAATCTACTCGCCGAGTTCGTGGCCACGGACGGGACGATGGTGTTCGAGGCTCCGGCCCACATCGTCGTAGCCTCGCGATGAGATCGGCGCCGTGAGACGGATCGGTGGGTGCTGCCCCTGACGTTGCCAGCCGTGGTTCTCACCGTGTCGGCCCGTGGCGGATCGACTCAAGCTGGGGGCTGTCAGTTCAGTACCCGTGACCGCTTCTTGGTCAACTGGATCGACATGAGGTCGTCGCCGACGTACACCCGGCCGCTGTAGCCGCGGCGAGCCTTTCGTGTCCATTGACCATCGGACACCAGACGTGGATCCGCGGGAACCAGATGGTTGAGCACGAGCCGTTCGGCGCCGCAGAGTTCGGCGAGGGGACCGAGTCTGGTGACGTCCGTGTGAGAACGCCCCAGGTGGCCCAAGAGGGAGGGATCGACGCCCAGAAAGTCGACGTAGAAGTCGATGTCAATGACTTCATGAGCGAGCGCGGGTACTCATCCTGAAGTTGTTTGGTCCCGTACGGTACGCGCTGTGCTGTGGTGGGGCAAGGGTGTGATGTTGGTTGACCGAGATCTCGATGGGCCTATACGTTAGTTCCCTAACGATCCCCAACGGTCCTGTCCGGGCCGACCGCAGAAGCGACGTGAAGAATGGGAGTGCGAGCATGACCGGAGCCGAAGCAACGACCGACGTCGAGGGCGTGTCGGTGGACCTTCGGCATTGGATTGGGGGTCGACGTGTGGCCTCGCCGGAGACCTTCGCCGATATCTCGCCGATCGACGAGGTGCAGATCGGTATGGTGCACGCCGGTGGCCAGGCGGAGGCGGACGCTGCCGTCGCAGCAGCGCGAGCAGCCTTCCCCGCATGGTCCGCGCTTCCCGTTTCCGAGCGGTCCGCGCTGCTGCGGCGGGTGGCGGACGGAATCGAGGCCCGGGTCGAGGACTTGGCGCGCGTTGAGACACGCGACAACGGATCGTTGCTGCGCAGCCACCGCCGCGGGGTCATGCCGCGAGTGGCGATGAACTTCCGATTCTTTGCGGATTACGCCGAGCAGGAGCTCGGCCATCCCGACCTAGAGATCCGGGGCCACCGAGAGCGGGTGACGTACGACCCGGCCGGGGTGGTGGTCGTCATCACGCCATGGAACGCGCCGCTGATGCTGGCCACGTGGCGGATCGGCCCAGCGCTCGCCGCCGGCAACACCGTGGTGCTCAAACCCCCGGAATGGGCTCCGCTGACCGCAAGTCTGCTGGCCGACATCATCAGCGAGGCCGGGGTGCCCGATGGAGTTTTCAACGTGGTGCAGGGTCGAGGTCGGGATGCCGGTGCCGCCCTGACCGCCCACCCGGACATCGACCGGCTCGCCTTCACCGGCTCGGTCCCCACCGCGGGTGTGATTGCTACAGCCGCGGCCCCCAACATCGTCCCGCTGTCTTTTGAGCTCGGCGGGAAGTCACCTTTCGTGGTCTTTGCTGATGCTGACCTCGACTTGGCCGTCAATCTGGCGGTCGAGCAGTTCGACAACGCAGGCCAGGTCTGTCTCAAGGGAGCGCGGATTCTCGTCGAGGCTTCAGTCGCGGAGGAGTTTACCGATCGCGTGGTGGCCAAGGCGGCTGAACTGACTCAGGGCGACCCCCGCGATGAGGCCAGCGATCTCTCTGCCCTCATCACCCGGGAGCACTTCGACCAGGTGGCAGGTTTCGTCGAGCGAGCCATCGCTGCTGGGGCCCGTCCGCTGCTGGGAGGAACGCCCAACGCCGACCTCGGGGGCTTGTACTACGCACCGACGATCCTCGTCGACGCCGATCCTGGCAGCGAGATCCTCACCGAAGAGGTCTTCGGCCCGGTGCTCACGATCGAGACTTTCACTTCTGAAGAGCACGCCGTGGAGCTGGCGAACAACACACGCTTCGGTCTCGCCGCGACGCTGGCGACCGGCAGCCCTGAGCGAGCCGAGCGGGTCTCCCTGGCCTTGGACACTGGCACAGTGTGGGTGAACTGCTTCTTCGTCCGAGACCTCGGCGCCCCCTTCGGCGGCAACGGACAGTCAGGAATCGGCCGCGAGGGCGGCGTCTGGAGTTTTGATTTCTACACCGACATCAAGAATGCCGTCTTCAGTCCAGACGGCTGGAAGGAATGACCATGGGTGAAGTAGTAGGCGCCGGTCTGCTGGCGCACGTCCCGACGATCGTGCTCCCCGAGTCGATTCGCCGGGAGATCAACAACGGCAACGAAACGACGCTAGTCTCCGGCCTGCACCAGTTGCGAGCCGAGGTATTCGACCAGCTCGACTACGACACGGTGGTCGTGCTCGATTCACATTGGGCTACCACCGTCGAGTTCGTGGTGACCGCGCAAGACCGGCGCAGCGGCTTGTTCACCTCTGAAGAGCTACCGCGCGGGATGTGTCGCCGTCCCTATGACTTCGCCGGTGACCCCGAGCTCGCGCACCTGATCGCCGGCAAAGCCCCGGAGCACTCGACCTGGATCGCCGCGATCGATGACCACGAGCTCCCCATCTTCTACGCAACCACCAACCTGTGGGAGTTCCTCGGCGACGGGCTGCCGGACAAGAGGTGGATCTCCATCGGCGTCTGTCAGACCGCCGACAGTGAAGATGCCCTGCGCTTGGGGCGTGCGCTGGGTCACGCTATCGCCGAGTCCGACCGCAAGGTGCTGCTCATCGCCTCCGGCGCCATGTCGCATACCTTCTGGCCCCTGCGTCAGCTGCGCGATCACGAGGCGGCCCCGACCGAGCACATCTTCAGCCAGGAGGCATACGCCGCCGATATGGAACGGCTGGAGTGGTTTGCCCAGGGCGACCACGCACGGGTGCTGGAGACCATGCCGGAGTTTATGCGCTTTCGACCGGAGGCGAAGTTCATGCACTACCTGATGATGATCGGGGCCCTTGGCGAAGAGGCATGCACTGCCACCTCCCGTCAGTATGGCGAGTACGAGAACTCCATCGGCACCGGTCAGGTGCACCTGTGGTTCGACCGACCCGAAGCAGGTTTCCCCGCGCCGAAGTCCACTCCTCAAGACCCGGACTACGCGCGCCAGATGAGCCTGCCCGATGTGCCGGCCGCAGGCTGAGCGAAGAGAGAGACATGATGCGAGAAACCCGCCGAATTGTGCTCGACGGTAATACCACCGACGTGGTGCGCCACGGGGATGCCTTGGTGGCCGGTGACGGCCGGGAGGTCGCGATCGACGACGCGGTGCACCTGCCTCCGGTGACACCCTCGAAGATCGTGTGCGTTCACCTCAACTACATCTCCCGGGTTGAGGAGATGATGACGACGTTGCCGCCGGCGCCCACCTACTTCCACAAGCCGGTCTCCGCCCTGAACTCTCATGACGCCGCCGTGATCCGGCCGCAGGGATGCTCCTGGTTGAACTACGAGGGTGAGATCGCGATCGTCATCGGTCGGACCTGCCGCAACGTCTCGCCTGCTGAAGCCGGGGACTATATCCGGGGCTTCACAGTGGCCAACGACTACGGGCTGCATGACTTCCGTGACACCGACTCGGGCTCAATGTTGCGTGTCAAGGGTGCCGACACGCTATGCCCGGTCGGGCCAGGAATCGTCGAGGGTTGGGACTTCCGCGGCAAGGGAATACGCACGTTGGTGAACGGCGAGGTCAAGCAGGACGGCAACACCGATGAGATGACGTGGGACATGAACTATCTTGTCGCTGACATCGCGCGCACCATCACCCTGCAACCGGGCGATCTCTTGCTCTCCGGGACCCCGGCGATCTCGCGGACGGTCTATCCCGGCGATGTCGTTGAGGTGGAGGTCGAAGGCCTGGGCACGTTGCGTAACCACATCGTCACCGGTCCCACCGCGATCCGCGACGATGTCGGAGCCCAACCGACAGAATCCGAGGAGGTCCTGTCGACCGCGCAGGGCGGCGACTGGGAGTTCCGCGGCGTACGCAAGCCTGCCCCTCCGGGCAGCTGAAGACCTCAGGGAGTCACCATGACAGACCACGTAGCCGCTACCGACTGGTCGGCCCTCGCCGCAGACCTTGAACTGCCCAGCGGGCTGTTCATCAACGGTGGCTTCGAGCCCGGATCGGACTCTCGAGAGTTCGTCACCCCACGCGACGGCTCGGTGCTGGGAGAGATTCCCTGGGCCGGGGTGCCGCAGGCTGATGCAGCAGTTGCAGCAGCGCGGACTGCCTTCGACACGGGCCCTTGGCCCCGTCTGCACCCGCGCGAACGCGGCCGGATCCTGCAGGCGTTCGCCGCGCTGGTGGAGGAACATCGCGACGAGCTCGCGCTGCTGGTCAGCCTGGAGATGGGTAAACCCATCCGGGTTGCCTGGGAGATCGAGCTCCGGGCGCTGATCACGACGTTGCGCTACTACGGCGAGATCGTGGATAAGGAGCACGGCGAGGTCGCCCCGACCCAGTCCGGTGAGCTGGCGCTGGTCACCCGCGAGCCGGCCGGGGTGGTTGCCGCAGTGGTCCCATGGAACTTCCCGCTGACCATCGGGGGGTGGAAGTTCGCGCCGGCGCTGGCGGCGGGCTGCACGGTCGTGCTGAAGACCGCCGAGCAGACACCGCTGTCCATGCTGCGCGTGGCGGCGCTGGGCGTCGAAGCGGGTCTACCACCGGGGGTGTTCAACGTGCTCAACGGCGACGGAACGGAGGTCGGACGACGGCTCGGCGAGCACGAGGACGTCGACATCCTGACCTTCACCGGCTCGACCGCAGTGGGCCGGCACTTCCTGAGGTACTCCGCGGACTCGAACCTGAAGCGGGTGTATCTAGAGCTGGGCGGCAAGTCCCCGAACATCATCTTCCCGGACGCGCCCGACCTGGACGTTGCCGCAGACATGGCCGCCTGGGCGATCTTCTTCAACTCCGGCGAAATGTGCACGGCCGGCTCCCGGCTGATCCTGCACCGCGACATCGCCGATCGAGTCGTTGAGCGTGTGATCGCGGCGACGAAGCAGTGGTCACCTGCAGATCCGCTGGACCCGGACACTCAGATGGGTCCCATGGTCGACGAGCGGTCGCTGACCCGCGTGCTGGCCCAGATCGAAGACGGCACTGCGGCTGGAGCACAACTACGCACAGGCGGCGCTCGGATCGGGTCGCCCGACCAGGGCCCCTACCTGCAGCCCACGGTGATGACCGATCTCGCACCGGACAACCTGCTGGTGCGCGAAGAACTGTTCGCCCCTGTGCTGTCGGTCCTCGTCGTCGACGATGAAGAGGAGGCGGTGCGCGTCGCCGGCGACACGGCATACGGCCTGGCTGCGGCGGTGTGGACAGCCGACCTCGGGCGTGCCCACCGGGTCGCTCGGCAGTTGCGGGCCGGGACGGTCTGGGTGAACTGTTACGAAGAGGGAGATCTCAGCGTGCCGTTCGGCGGCGTGAAGCTCTCCGGGTTCGGCCGGGATAAGTCGCGGCACGCCTTGGCCGAGTACTCCGACCTGAAGACGACGTGGATCAACTATGGCTGAGCGACCACTGGTCGCCCTGCCCGCTCGATACGCGGCAAGAACGTCCGCTTTGCGGCACGAGGCCGAGGTGGCAGCTCGCCGACTCGTGTCCGCGCTGTACCGCGCCGGCGGCGAGCCCTGGATCATGCACCCGCACGCGCCGGAGGGCGAGGCCGATGAGGACGACGTGGCCTATCGGTTGGGCAGGGCTGATGCAGTCCTGTTGCCTGGCGGTGGTGACCTCGGGGGACGATGGTCCGGACAACCCGATCATCCGTCCTTGTATGACGTCGACCACGAGCAGGACGCCTTCGACCTGGCGGTGGCTCGCGTGGCCTTGGCCCGGGGGATGCCACTGCTGTCGGTATGTCGCGGCACTCAGGTCGTCAATGTTGCCCGGGGCGGCACCTTGACCCCGGACATGGACGAAGTCGCCGGAGCCGTTGGCAATCATCGGCATCGGGTGCACCAGGTCAGCGTGGATCAGGGCACGCTGGCGGCCCGCGTGCTCGGGGAGAGACTGGAGGTGTCGTGCTATCACCACCAGTGCGTGGACGCCCTCGGTGAGGGCCTGGTGGTCACCGGGCGAGCAGAAGAAGGAGTGGTGGAGGCCGTAGAGCTCCCCGAACACCACGGGTGGTACCTCGGCGTGCAGTGGCACCCGGAGGACTCCTACGACCGAGATCCGATCCAGCTGAACCTGTTCAAGGCTCTGGTTGACGCGGCACGTTGAGCCTCGGCCCCGCTGAGGTTCAGCCTTCGCCACCGCTGAGCACAAGCTACATCGAGGACGCCTCATCCTCGTTTTCTACGGCCTCCGTCAGCGTCACGACCTGGCGCAGCAGCTCGGTCAGATGGATCATGTCCTCGCTTTCCATGTCACGCAGGAGACGGGCCTCGCCTCGGTTGAACTCCGGGTACAGGCGGTTCATCAAGGAGATGCCCTCCTGCGTGAGTTCCAGTTCGACCAGTCTGCGGTCACTCGTGCTGGGGACCCGCACGACCAGGCCTTTGCCGACCAGCGTGTCGGTCACGCCGGTCAACGTCGCCTTCGTGACTCCTACCGATCCGGCCACGTTTCGGGTCTCCATCCGTCCCCAGATCCACAGCACCCACAGGACCAGGAAGCCCGACCAGGTGAGCTCGTTCGGGCGAAGCACGGTGGCACTCAAATAGGTGCGCGCGGCATTGGCGGCACGATAGATACTGAGTAGGGCGTGACCGGCTTGAAGGTCCACGTCCAGATGTTTTAGCCGTTCGGCCGTCATCTTCTCGGTATCGCGCAGCGTGTGTTGGCGGGGCATGGGCATGAGGTTAGTTCACCTGGTCAGACGAGCCGCTCCAAAGAAGTGCCGCCGTCCCAGACCACTCCGATCTGTCGGTAGTACCCGCCGATGATCTCGTGCACCTCGAGCCGAGCCAGCTCTTCCGTGGGGGATTCGTACAGGTGAAGGTCCACCTCGCCGGTCCAGGGCTGGCCGCCGGCGAACTCCGCGCCTCCGGTGGCGATCAACTCGCTGTAGGCGTCGCCTTCGCCGGCGATGTCGGGATAGACGCGGTGGTGGGCCATCGGGTGACCGTTCACGAATCCGCCGGTGTCGGATTCCCCCGTAATTGTCAGGACCGCGTCGGCCAGCCGTCGATCACCTGCCGCCAGCGTTGCCCCGAACTGACCGCCCGGAGCGAGTTGCGGTGAGGCTTGCGGGAAGGCCATCGGACGGGTCTGCCACATCTGCCCCAACTTCTTCGGGTAGCCCTGGTGCATACCGCGCCCGATCGCGAAGTCCTTGTCCACCCAGATGTAGACACACCGCGAGTAGGTCGCTCCGCGGTAGGAGCAGCGAACGACCACGAACGCCTCCTTGTACTGCGATCGCACCGGGTCCAGCAGCTCTTCTCGGCTTGCGGAGCAGCTTTGCCAATCGGCCCAGATCAGCGCGACGGCACCGGGGTCCTCCTGCGCCACCTCCAGGGGCGCGGGCAGTAGTTCGGCCACCCGGGCCGGGTCCGTGCGGTATTCCACCGTCAGCAGGTCACCGGAGTAGAACCACGGCGGGCGGGGGATCAGCGACGACGCCCCGGTGGCTGTCCTGGGGTAGAAGAAGCCCTGCATGGTGCTGGGGGCGGTGTCGGCCATGTGGTGTCTCCCCTTCGTTGTTCGTTAGGAACCGTACGATAGCGAAGATTCGAGACGGGGGAAAGGGTTGTGGTCCCCTACGCGGGGCGTTATCGTACGGAACCAAACGAAGACAGTGTTGTGTTCCCACCCAGGAGGATGCCCCGTGACCCATTTCGACACCTCTGGTCTGCAGCCGGCTGCGGACGAACTTCTGGGTCGCGGAATCGACGTCGTTCGACTGGGGTATGCCGACTTGATCGGGACGGACCGAGGTCGTGACCTGCTCGTGAGCGCGTTTCCTCAGACCGTGGGCCATGGGGTGGCCTTTTGCCGCTCGGTCTATGGCACCACCCCACGCGGTGGAGTGGTTGACATGGACGGCGGCTTGTCTGCGGGTTTGCCCGACATCGTGGCCTTCCCGGACCTAACCACCATGCAAGACGTCCCGTGGGAGCCGGGCGTGGCCCACTGCATTGCTGATCTCTACAATCCCGATGGGTCCCCGAGCGCAGAAAGCCCGCGGAGGGTGTTGAAATCGGTGGTTGAGCAGTTTGCGCGGCTCGGTATGCGTCCAGTGGTCGGGCCCGAGTTGGAGTTCTATATTCTCGAGGAGTCCACGACGTCGCCTTCGGGGTGGCGGCGATACGGCGAGGGCACCGGCAACGTCTACACCTCCGGTCTGAAGGGGGATCCGGAGAACGTGTTGCTGACGGCGCTGCGTGACCTCGGCGGCTACGGGCTGCAGGTCGTCGCCGCCAACCACGAGTTTTGCGCCGGTCAGTTCGAGATCAACATGTGGCACGGCGATGCACTCAACGCCGCCGACCGGGCCCACCGCTTCAAAGTGGCAGTTCAAGAGTTGGCTCGCCGCAGCGGCAAGTTGGCAACGTTCATGCCGAAGCCCTTCAACGACGAAGGCGGCTCGGGTTATCACCTTCACTTCTCGACGTGGTCCGATGACGGGCGTCCGCTCTTTGATGATCCCGACGGCCCGGACGGGTTGTCGGACGTGGCGCGCAGCGCCGTCGCTGGGGTGCTGGCTCACGCGCCTGCCCTGGCGGCGATCTCCAACCCCACGATCAACTCCTATAAGCGCTTCGGCCCGGACACCCTGGCTCCGTGGTTGATCGACTGGGGGCTGGATAACCGCTCCGCGATGGTCCGAATCCCCCCGGAACGAGGGAGCGCCTCACGGATGGAGCTGCGCCTGGGTGACGCCTCCGCCAACTCCTACCTCGCGGTCGCCGCCTTGCTGGCCGGAGCGCTGATCGGCATCGAGAACAAGATGCAGCCACCCGAGGCCCTGGTCGGCTACGGGTACGACACCAGCAAGGCCGAGAAGTTGCCCGCCAGCCTTGATGAGGCTTTGGCGGCACTGGAGGCGGACAGCGAGATCGTCGATGTTCTGGGAAAGCCCTTCGTCAACGCGTTCATCGCCTACAAGCAGGACGAGATCCAACGGTTTAACTCCTGGATCACCGACTGGGAGTTCGCCGAGTACACCTACCACCTCTGAGGAGCCAGGCATGCCCCGCCACGAACCGGTCGAGCTAGATGACGTCGACCTCTCCGACATCGATGGATTCGCCGACCTTCGAGGATTCGCTCAACTCGACACCCTGCGGGCGCAGGACCCGGTGCATTGGAACGCCGAGGATGGCTCGAACCGCGGGTTTTGGGCGATCACCAAGTACGCCGACATCTGGGCGGTCGACCGCGACTCCGAGACCTTCACATCTGAGAAGTTCGTCAACATCGAAGAGGTCGACGACGACCTGATGGAGTTTCGTCGCTCGATGCTGGAGACCGACGGAACCCGACATGAGGCGCTGCGCCGGCTGATTCAGCGCGAGTTCACGCCCCGGAACTTGATGAAGAACTACGAGTCCTTCCTGCGGGAGCTGACCAAGGACACGGTGGACTCGGCACTGGCGAAGGCAGCGGACTCCTCCGACGGCATCGACTTCGTTTCTGAGATCAGTGCCGACTTCCCGATCAACGTGTTGGCCCGGCTGTTGGACGTTCCCCGTGAGGACACCGGGCAGTTGATTGCCTGGGGCAACGAGCTGGTGGCCAACACCGACCCCGACTACGCCACGGTCCGGGCTGACCTCGATGAGTCGGATGAATATCGCCACTTGCCCTTCAGATCTCCGACCGTCCAGGAGGTCTGGGACTACGGCACCGATCTGAAGTCGCGACGCGAGGGGGGCGATGGAACCGATCTCGTGTCGATGCTCGCAAACCGGCTCCCCTCCGACGGGGTGCCACTGAGCCAACAGGATTTCAACAACTACTTCTCCCTGTTGGTGATCGCGGGAAACGAAACCACCAGGCACGCGATCAGCAACTCGATGATCGCGATGCTCGAGCAGCCCGACCAGATGCACAAGCTGCGTGACGACCCGGCGCTGATCACTCCTGCGGTCGAAGAAATGCTCCGGATCGCCTCGCCGATCTACCACTTCCGCCGGACGGCAACGCGAGACACCGAGCTGGGCGGCAAGCAGATCGCCCAGGGCGACAAAGTCGTCATGTGGTTCGCCTCCGGCAACCGGGACGACGAGGCGTTCGAGGACCCATACTCCCTGGACGTCTCGCGCACGAACGTCGACCACATGACCTTCGGCAAAGGCGGCCCGCACCTGTGTCTGGGCAACAGTCTGGCTCGGATGGAGATCCGCTTGATGTTCGAGGAGCTGTTGCCTCGGATTGACAGCATCGAGCTCGCGGGTGACGTCACCCGGGTCCGCTCCAACTTCGTGAACGGGGTCAAGAAGCTGCCGGTCAGCATCAAGGGCGCCTGAGTCCCTATCGCGTGCCGGTCTCCTCGGCCACCATCCGGGCCATGATCCGGTGCACGTGGGACCCGGCGACGTCGGCGGCCAGGCGTACTTCGGGCCGCTCTCCGTCCTCGTTCAGCATGACCTGCATCGTCTCGAGGGCCGTGCGCACCCGGGCGTAGTAGCGCTCAAAGATGGGAGCCAGCGTGCCGTTGCCCGCCGCCGACGTCGCGAAGTCGCGACTCACCCGCCACACATGGCGGGTGACTGTTTCCGAGACCGGCGTGAGTGCGTGGGTGAAGACGAAACGGGCCTGGTGCCCGTCCTGCAGTTGGACGCTCCACCGGTCGACCCACAGGCCCGGTGTGACGAATCGTCCCTCCTCGCGCTGCGGCATCTGGGACTCCGGCGAGATCTGGAGTAGCTCGGCGTGCCACGAGCTCACTGCTGCCGGCGGAAAGTCCCGGGAGAAGGACACCGTGGTCTCGGTGACCTGGACTTCCAACGGCGGAGGGGTATCGAGCAGCGCTGGCGGTGCGATGTCCGGGTCCACCGACGCGACGTGAGTGATGTCGGCGAAGTTGTCGTGCATCAGGCGCAGCGAGGATCGCGTTTCCCATGCCTGGCCAAAGCCACGCCAGGCGTCATCTCGCAACCACGAGGTGTCCGGCACGGAGCGATGAGCCGCCAGCCGTGGCTCCCCTGGCCAGAGCCACACAAAGGTTCCATCGTCGTGCACCGGGTAGGCGTGCACCGATGCACCGAACGGCACCTGCGTTTGGGTGGGCACCGCGATGCACTGCCCGTCGGGGCCGTAGCGAAACCCGGTGTATGCAGCCACGATGTCATCACCGGTGACCTCGCCGTCGCTGAGCGGGACCGGGCGGTGAGCACATCGGTCTGCTAAGGCAACGGGGCGGCCATCCGTGGCCCGATAGAGGACGACGCGCTGTCCGAGTGTCGTGCGAGCGAGCGGGCTGCGTCCCACCTCCTCGGTGGTGGCAACGGCATACCAGGTGTTGTGCGGGATTCCAGAACAGCGCCGATCGGGCGCTACCGGTGTCGCCTGCTGACGATTTCTCATGACTTCTTCCCTCACGCGTCCAAGACCAGTCGGGTGCCTTTGCAGCGAGAGACACAGACCATCATGCAGTCCATCTCCTCCTGCTCCTCCTCATCGAGCACCGAGTCGCGGTGGTCGACTTCGCCGTCCAGCACACCGACCTCGCAGGTGCCGCAGACGCCCTCCAAGCACGAGCCCAGCACTGAGACGTCGGCTTCCCGCATGGCTTCGAACACCGTCTGGTCTGGTCTGACCTGGATGGTCTTCCCGGAGCGCTGCAGGACAACCTCGAAGTCGGTGTCTGCGCCGTCGCGTTGCACGTCCTTGGCGGAGAACCGCTCGAGATGAAGGGCCCCCGCCGGCCATCGACGGCTGTGCTCTTCGACGGCGGCCAACAGGGGCTCGGGGCCGCAGCAGTAGATCAAGGTGTTGGCGCGTGGCTCAGCGAGGATGGCGGCGACGTCAAGAACGCCCTGCTGATCCTGGGCCACGGCGGTGACTCGATCGCCGTACTGGCGCAGCTGGTCCAGGTAGGCCATCGTGTGCTCGCTGCGCCCACCGTAGAACACGTGCCAGTCCGCGCCGGCGGCCTCGGCCGCCTCGATCATCGGCAGCATCGGTGTGACACCGATCCCGCCCGCGATGAAGATGTAGGACTTCGAGGCCAACATCGGGAAGTTGTTCCGCGGCCCACGGATCCGGACGGTGTCGCCCTCGGTGAGATGGTGCACGCCTTGGGATCCGCCACGGCTCTCGGGCGAGAGCAGCACCGCAATCCGGTATGACGTCTCGTGTCGTTGCCCACATAGGGAGTACTGGCGGACGAGGTCGGGCTTGAGGATGACGTCGATATGGGCCCCCGGCGTCCATCCGGGCAATGTTCCGCCGTCCGCGGCGCTCAACGTGAGCTCGACGATGCCCTCGGCTGGTGTGGTGACTGCCGAGACCACGGCCTCGGACTCAACTTCGCTGACCAGTGTGGCGGTCGGTGTAGACGTCATACGGGCCTTTCACACGTGGTTGTAGATTCGTTAGGTCCCAAACGGTAGCGTGTCCAGAGTTGGGTGGCAAGGGCGCCCACGGCGTTCCTGCCTGACGTGGCGGGCGCGACGGACTCAGTGATGGGAGAAGCATGAAGGCACTGGTGATTCAGCACGATCACGTGTCCCCGCCGGGCCCGGTGGGCGAGGCCCTGGAGGCGCGGGGCTACCGGGTGCACCTGCACCAAGTCGTGCACGAACGCGACTTCGCTAACCCGCATCGGCACGCCCCTTTTCCGGTGCTTGACGGCTTCGATCTCGTGGTTCCTATGGGAGCGCCCTGGTCGGCCTACGATGAGGACACCACTGGTGCCTGGGTCCCTCAGGAGCTGCACCTGCTGCGTGAGGCGGATCGCCGCGGCGTGCCGGTGCTCGGTATTTGCTTCGGGGGGCAGTTGCTCGCGATGGCCCACGGGGGTTCGGTCTCTCGGGCTGTGGTGTCCGAGATCGGTTGGATGACTATTGACACCGACATACCCGAGCTGGTCCCGCCCGGCCCGTGGTTTCAGTGGCACCTGGATCGCTGGGAAACGCCCCCTGGATCCCTCGAGATCGCCCGCAGCGCTGACGCGTCCCAGGCCTTCGTGCTGCGCCGAAACCTCGCTGTCCAGTTCCACCCTGAGCTGACGTTGGACTCACTCAACGGTTGGTACCTCAATGGAGGCGATGATCAGGCGCGAGCGGCTGGGTTCGATCCGGAAGCGATGGTCCAGGCCACCATCGACGAGGGCTCGTCCGCAGGTGAGCGCGCCACGGAGTTGGTGTTCGCCTTCCTCGACCGGGTGGCCTCAGAAGGAGAACCATGGGGGGTCGACAAATCGTTCGGTTCCTAATATCTTCGTCGCAGCCACCCTGGAGGAGTTCCCATGACTGACGCACCGGCCAACCCGACACCTTCGTCACGCGAGCACCTCCCACCCGAGGAACGTCTCGCCGCCAACAAGCTCAACATCGCCGGAGTGGTCTTCTTCGTCGTCGCTGCAGCCGCCCCTCTGGTCGGCATGACGGGTGCTGTGCCGGTGGCCATCGTGCTCGGCAACGGGGCTGCGGCACCGGGCGCATACCTGGCGGCAGGGTTGGTGCTCCTGCTCTTCAGCGTCGGCTACTCGGCGATGAGCCACCGGGTCACCAACGCGGGTGCGTTCTTCGCCTACATCGGGCGAGGTCTAGGCAAGATCCCCGGAGTGGGGTCCGCGTTCGTGTCGCTGCTGGCCTACCTCGCCATCCAACTCGCTATCTTCGGCTTCTTCGGGGCGCTCGTCGCCGGTCAGGTGCAGGCCGAGTTCGGTCTCGACCTCGCCTGGTGGGTATGGGTCTTGATTGCCTGGGTCCTGGTGCTTGGCTTGTCCGTGCTGCGGGTCGACATCGGCGCCAAGTTCCTCGGCGTGCTCATGCTGGCCGAAGTTGTCTCCCTCGCGGTGGTCGCGGTGGTCGTGCTTGCGCAGGGTGGTGGACCCGATGGCTTGAGTCCCGTCGCTTCCTTCTCGCCGTCCAATATCTTCGTCGGCGGCATCACCGGCTCGGCCGGCATCGCCTTTGCTTTCGCCTTCGCCTCATATATCGGCTTCGAGGCTACGGCGATCTACGCGGAGGAAACCAAGGACCCGAAGCGAGCTGTTCCGATTGCGACATACACCGCGGTGATACTCATCTCGGTACTCTTCGCGCTCACTTCATGGGCCTTGGTCAGCGGGTTGGGGACGGACGCGGTCGTCGACAGAGTCGTAGAGATCTCCAGCGTGGACGGTGAGCCGCTTGCCGACCCCGCTGCGGTCTTGTTCTTCGTGGCCGAAGAGTATGTCGGAGGCTGGCTTGCGACGCTGATGAGCTGGCTGGTGATCAGTAGCCTTTTTGCGGGCCTACTCGCCTTCCAGAACAGCTCGGCCCGCTATTTCTTCTCGTTGGGTCGCGCCGGGATACTGCCGCGCGTCCTGGACCGCGTCAATGATCGTGGTGCCCCCGCGGCGGGAGCCGCCGCGACGTCTGCGGTCACCGCCATCGTCATCATCCTCTTCGTCGTGACGGACAAGGATCCGGTGCTCAATATGTTCTTCTGGTTCAGCGCGGTCGCGGTGCTCGCCATTGTGCTGGTCGAGATCCTGGTGTCGGTTTCGGTGATCGTGTACTTCCGCCGATCCGGTGGGGGAGACCAGCGCATCTGGAACACGATCGCTGCCCCCGCACTGGCCATCGTGGGCTTGGCCATCGGGGCATACCTGGTGATGTCACGCTTCGGACTCTTGGCCGGGACCACCGCCGCTGGGGTCGATCCGACGCAGCAGGCCTGGGGCTTGTCGGCGCTGGGGTACTTCTTGGTGTTCTCCCCGTTCTTGACGTTCGCGATCGGTGCCGTCATCGGCGTCGTGCGCCGCGACTCCGAAAACGAGGACGCCGTGTCCGACCTCGTCACCTGACGCAGCCCGCGTGGGTCTCTTGCCCTCGGGTCAGGTGGTTTGGGGCCTTACGATGTGAAGGACTCGCCCTTGAGCGAAGCAAGGGCGCCACCTCGGCAAGGGAGACGCACGATGGGCGGGAAGGGCGGCGACGCGTCCGACGGGCAGGAAAGAGACGCACACGTCCACGGCACGGACCTGGGGGCTACCAACGAGTTCTGGGGAGACGAGTCTGCGGCCGTCCGCGATGCCCTGGGCTGGGCAGTGGCCCGGATGGCGCGGTCATCCGATCCGCGTTCCACGGCGCGGCCGGAGTCCGAGCTCGCCGCTGCCGCGGGAGCCACCGTGACTCAGGCCGGCATCGGGTCGACTGAGGCGATGCGGGTTTTCACCGAGGTCTTGGAACCGGCTACCCGAGCCCAGGGCCACGAGCTCAACCTCGCCTACGTCCCCGCGGCGCCGAACCGGTCGGCAGTGGCGTTCGACGCAGTGACCGGCAGCTCCAACATCTTTGGTGGCATCTGGGAGGCGGGCGCGGGTGGGATCCATGCGGAGAACGAGGTGCTCGCATGGCTCGCCGGGTTGCTGCAGTGGCCCGACACGGCAGCCGGGTGCTTCGTCTCCGGCGGGACGATCGGCAACCTGTCGGCGTTGGTCGCCGCTCGCAAACGCGCGCTACGGCGCCGCGGCGCCAAGCCGGACGGCGGGTGGACCCTGGTCTACACCAGCGGGGCCCACTCCTCGATCGCCACCGCGGCGGAGGTGCTCGACGTCGCGACCGCAGAGGTCGCGGTCGACGAACGCGGCCACATGACCGGCGCGGCGCTGCGGGAGGTGTTGGAGCGCACGCCATCGGCCTTCGCGGTCGTCACGTCGGCCGGCACGACAAACACCGGGGTCATCGACGACTTGGCTGACGTTGCCGACGCCTGCGCCGACTACGACGTGTGGATGCACGTCGACGGTGCCTACGGGGGAGCTGCCCTCCTGGCGCCGTCGGTGCGCGAGCAGTTCCGGGGGATCGAGCGCGCAGACAGCTTCATCGTGGATCCCCACAAGTGGTTGTTCGCGCCGTACGACTGCTGCGCCCTGATGTACCGTGACGCCGCCACCGCTCGCGATGCGCACGCCCAGCACGCCAGCTATCTCGGTCACGTCGATCGCGAGCAGCCCAACCCCTCGGACCTGGCGCTGCACCTGTCGCGGCGTGTGCGCGGGCTCCCGTTGTGGTTCGGCCTCGCCACACATGGCACCGACCGCTACCGCGACGCGATCGAGCAGACCTTGTTGACTGCGCGCGACGTGGCTGCTGGTATCGAGGAGATCGAGCATCTCCACCTGCTGGTCGCCCCTGAGCTGTCCGTGGTCATGTTCGATCGCCCCGGTTGGGATGAGGCCGACTACAACCGCTGGTGCGATCTCCTGGCGCACGAGGGCACCATGTTGTGCGTCCCGACGCGGTGGCACGGCCGAGCTGTGCTGCGCCTGGTGTTCGTCAACCCAGACACGTCGGCAAGTGTCGTCCTCAAAATCCTGGACGAGACCACCCGCTAAAAGCGCGGCTCGCAAGCGCGCGTGCCCGACCACCACACATGTGCCCCCACTGCCCTCAGCGCGATTCGAAGGCGCGACTGCCGCCTTAGGAGTCGCCTGGGGCCGGGTTTGCGAGCCCGCGATGGGACCTGCTCGTGTTTGTGCGGCGCCTTCGTGTCAGTTCTCTGTGTCTTCAGCGTCTATATGTTGCTGACGTCCGACCTGGCGGTCACGCAGGTTATGTCCGTGATAGGGCTTGTCATTTCCCTACCTGGTGTGGCCGTCGGCTTGTTCAAGCACCGAAGCGGGACGGAACATCGCGACCCGGATGCAGCGCAGGGCCAAGATGAGATGCGACGTCTAAACGATAGTGGAACCAAGCCGGGTGTACCGGTTGCGGGTCGCGGATGATCTTGACGCCGTGGGCTTCGTCCTTGGACAAGCATGTGCCACAACGGGCTCTTTGAGTCAGTTACGGCGCTGGTCACCATCGAGCCCGAAGGCGCTGACCTGCGATGATGTGGTGTGCCCTCGGCGCGATTCGAACGCGCGACACCCGCTTTAGGAGAGCGGTGCTCTATCCCCTGAGCTACGAGGGCGCAGGCTGCACGCGGCAGCCGCTGGGGCGAGGGCCAAGTCTGCCACGAATGAGTCATGGGACCATGACGCAGTGACAGCGGCACAGCTCCCTTCGGTGACTGAAGTCGCCGACATCCAGTCGCGCACCGTACGCACGCTGATGACCTCCCAGATGCTCGGTGGCATCGGGGTGGCCAGCGGCA
>JBASAZ010000140.1:0-2283 GCA_049650845.1 Ornithinimicrobium sp. | reverse complement strand
ATGCCGGTGTCCAGCTTGTCCTTCAACGACCGCAACAGGTCCAGGATGTCGGCCTGCACCGTGACGTCGAGAGCCGTCGTGGGTTCATCGGCGATGATGACCTTGGGGTCACAACTGATGGCCATGGCGATGACGACTCGTTGTCGCTGCCCCCCGGAAAGTTCGTGGGGGTACTGCTTGACCCGTTTCTCGGGCTCCGGGATCCCGACCATCTCCAACAGTTCGATGGCCCGCTTCTCCGCGTCCTTCCCCACAGCGATTCCGTGCAACTCCATGGACTCGGTGACCTGGGTTCCGATGGTGAGCACCGGGTTCAGGGCGGTCATCGGCTCCTGGAAGATCATCGCGATGTTGTTCCCGCGCATCTTGCGCATCTTGCGCTCGGATATCTCACCGACCTCGATGCCACTGACTGAGACGTGGCCGTCGATCTTGGCGTTGCTCGGCAGCAGACGCATCGCGGTCATCGAGGTCACTGATTTGCCCGATCCGGACTCACCGACGACCGCTACGACCTCGCCTGGCTTGACGTCCAACGTGACGCCCTTCACGGCGTGCACCGAGCCGAACTCGGTATTGAACCGCACGTCAACGTCCTCGAAATCCAACACCACCCCGTCTGCGTCAGCCGAGCCGCGGCCGGAATCGGGCCTGGATTCACTCATTGCGGTGGCCATCAGTCAGCGCTCCTGTTTTGACGTGGGTCGAAGGCGTCCCGGAGACCGTCGCCCAAGAAGTTGACCGAGAGCGCGATGCCCAGAATCATCATCCCGGGCCACCAGAAGAGCCACGGACGGCTGAGGAAGGCCGTTTGGTAGGTGCTGATCAGCAGCCCGAGCGAGCTGTCCGGGGCGTTGATGCCGTAGCCGAGGAAGCTCAGCGCCGTCTCCAGCAGGATCGCGGTGGCAATGGTCAGCGTGGCACTGACGATGATCGTGCCAATGGTGTTGGGCAGGATGTGCTTGAAGATGATGCGCAGCGACGAGGTCCCGATCGCCTCCGCAGCGGTCACGAACTCTCGTTCACGCAGCGACAACACTTCGCCACGGACCAGTCGCGCCAATCCGGTCCACACGAGGACGCTGAGCGTGAAGGACATGGCCCAGATGCCACCCCCCAGGCCTTTCGCGACGACGGCCGCCAGAATCAACAACGGGATGACGATGAACACGTCGGTCATGCGCATCAGGATGGCCTCGATCCAGCCACGGTAGAAGCCCGCGAATGCCCCGACCAGGGTGCCGATGAGGGTGCTTCCGATGCCCACGGCGAAGGCGACAATCAGTGACTGCTGAGTCCCGCGCATCGTGAGCGCGAAATAGTCCTTGCCGGTGGTTTCCTGCCCGAACGGGCTCTCGCCCCACGACGGCGGATACACGGACAGCGTGGGGCTTCCGCCGTTCACGACGGTCGAGCTGGACAGGTAGGACTTTCCCCACCACCCTGGGATGCCGGCGAACCCGATCGAGGTGTAGGCCATGATGATGATGCCGATCAGAGCCCCGAGAGAGATCATCGCGCCTTTGTGGCGAAAGAAGCGCCGACGCACGAGCTGCGACTGAGAGTAGGACTTTTCGTCCAGATTGATCTGCTTCTCGACTGAGTACTCCGAGTCCGGATCGGCGTCTCGAGGTTGCGCCGATCCGGGGTCCGCCTGTCCGATCAGCGGCGCGAGCTCTTCCCGCTCCGAGCCTGGCTCTTCTGGACGGTCTTGTGAAGGACGATCGTTATCAGCCATGTCGACCTCCTATCTCGTGATCCGCGGATCGAGCGATGCGTAGGCAATATCGGCCAGCATGTTCATCAGGATGGCGGCCGCCCCGGTCACCAGGAAGAACGCCATCACCGGATTGGGGTCCACGGTGTTGAGACCGGCCTGAAACAACGCGCCCATGCCACTCCAGCCGAAGATGCGTTCGGTAATCACGGCGCCGCCGATCAGCGAGGCGAAGTCGAAGGCCACGATGGTGGTGATGGGGATCAGTGCGTTGCGAAGGGCGTGCTTGGTGTTGATGACTCGATCCGACAGGCCCTTGGAGCGAGCGGTCCGCATGTAGTCCTGCTGGGTGGTCTCCAGCATCGAGGAGCGGGTGTAACGCGAGTAGCTGGCCAACGAGATGATCGTCAGCGCAATGGTGGGCAGGATCAACTGCGTGGCCCAGTCCCAGACACCTTCGTAGAAGTTCCCGCTGAACAACGGGGATCCGGAGCCGATCGTGGAGATCGGGCGTCCGGAGATGTCCAGGTAGCCAGACCAGTTGCGCAACAGTCCGTCGAGGAAGA
>JBASAZ010000139.1:0-6715 GCA_049650845.1 Ornithinimicrobium sp. | reverse complement strand
TGCTGCCCCCTGGGCATCCGTTGTTCGCCTCACTGGTGCGAGCCCTGCCTGCCGGACTGCTGGCGATCGCGCTGACGCGGGCGTTGCCCACCGGTTCCTGGTGGTGGAAGTCCACCGTGCTGGGCGTACTGAACATCGGTGCCTTCTTTCCGCTGCTCTTCGTCGCCGCATACCACTTGCCCGGCGGTGTGGCCGCGACCCTCGGCGCTGCCCAACCACTTGTCGTCGCGATCCTGGTCGTCCTCATCTTGCGCGAGCGACTGTCGATCTGGCGCCTGTCGTGGGGGATCGTCGGAATTGTCGGTGTCGGCCTGGTCGTCCTGCGCAGCACCGCGACATTCGACACGGTCGGCGTGATCGCTGGGTTGCTGAGCGCGGTGTCCATGGGCTTCGGCGTCACCCTCACCAAGAAATGGAGTCGACCCTCGGGGGTCCCCGCAATGGGCCTGGCCGGATGGCAACTGACCGCGGGCGGACTGTTCCTTCTGCCCATCACGGTGGCATTCGAAGGCGTCCCGACAACTGTCGACGGCGCGGCGGTTGCGGGCTACGCCTGGCTCGGTCTCGTGGGCGGGCTGCTCACCTACACGCTGTGGTTCAGGGGCATCGCGCGTCTTCCGGTCACCTCGGTCGCGGTGCTGGGGCTCCTGTCACCATTGGTCGCCGCAACCATGGGGGCGCTCCTCTTGAGTCAGACCCTCACCGGCCTGCAGATGGTCGGGTTCGCGTTGGCGTTGACGGCTATCGCTGCTGGTCAGATCACCCCGGGCGCAGGGCCGCCGACCACCCTCAGAGGGCGACCGATGATGCCGCTTCGGGTGGGGTTCCGATCTCACTGATGTCGTGACCGGCGCACGGCCGGCGGGTGGCCGTGGCCCGCTGGATCCGTGACACGTCGAACCAACGGACGGCATCGCGCAGCTGACACCACGCGACGAGCCACCAGCGGTCACGGTTGAGGGCGAAGATCAGGGGCTCAACTTCTCGCTGGCTACGGCGATCGTGCGCGTCGCAATACACGAGGGAGAGGGTGACCTGGTCGACCAGGGCTCGCTCGAGCTGTGACATCAGGGGCCGCGGAGCCCCCGGCAGAGTGTTGACCCAAATACGGTCGCTCAGCTCACTGGCCTGGTGTCGAGCGACCGGGTCGAGCACGTCGAGCACCTTGCGGGTCGCCACGCGTGCGGAGTCCGAGAATGGCGCGTGGGAAGCAACCGACAGTGCGGCGCTGAGGGCCAGCGCCTGAGCGGCGGTGAAATTCACTGGCGGCAGCGACGAGGTGTGCGCCAGGCCGTAGCCACCACCGGGACCGGTGCGACCCCATACCGGCAGGCCGCCGGCTGCGAGCGCAGCGAGGTCACGCTTGATCGTGCGGGTGGTGACCTCGAACTCGTCGGCGAGCTGCTGCGCGGTGCGACCGGACTCACCCGCCCGTCGCAGCGACTCAGACACGGCGTGCAGGCGCTCGGTCCGCTTCATGTCATCACCATGGCACAAATAGTGACCACAATAGTGACACGTAGCTGTCTCGTCGATGGTCGACGCTGGGGTGATGAGCACCCCGACACCGCCCGTTTCGTCGATCATTCTCGTCCCCGGCCACTGGCTCGGCGCGTGGTCCTGGGACGCCGTCGCCGATGACCTCCGCCGGCGGGGACACCAGGTGAGCGCGGTGACCCTGCCGGGACTCGAGCCGGACAACGTCGCTCGTGGGTCAACGTCGATGAGTCAGCAAGCCGGCGCACTGCGCGCCGCCGTGCACACAGCCGCAGCTGTGGGTCCACCCGTCGTCCTCGTGGCCCACAGCGGCGCCGGAGCCCCCACCTCGGTGTTCCTCGACGACGAACCCACCGCCGTCGCCCGGGTTATCTACGTTGATAGTGGGCCCTCCAGCGACGGCAGCGCCTTCGACGCCTCGATCCCGTCCGACGTCGACGACATCCCGTTGCCACCCTTCGAGGAGTTGGCAGCGGGCGGCGCAAGCCTGGAGGGTCTGAGCCAGGGCGACCTCGAGCGGTTCCGAGCCCGGGCGGTTCCCGAGCCCGCAGGGGTGGTCCGGGAACGGGTGCATCTGTCCAGTGACACGCGCCGCCAGATCCCTTCGACCATCATCGCGTGCTCATTACCGTCCGATGTGGTGATGCAGATGGCCCGCGAAGGTCACCCGATGATGGCTGAGGTGGCCCACCTGCGCGACCTCGAGCTGGTCGACCTCCCCACCGGGCACTGGCCGATGTGGAGCCGCCCCATCGACCTCGCGGACGCCATCTCGAAGGCCGCCAGTCAGTGACCGAGTACGCCGCGAGTCCTCGCGCCCAGAGGCTGGTGCCCGGCGGAGGGTGATCGTGCCGGAACACCCTGAGTCGTCCCGGCGCTGTGGGCGGCTGGCGTAGGCCAAGATGGACGAATGAGCCGGTATGCCGTTGTCGTACTGGCGCCTCGTGAGTGACCGGAGCCCGGTGGTTCTGCCGGTGGCGATGATCGCGGCAGGCATCATCGCCGCGTTAGTGCTCGGCAGTCCGAGCCCGCAGAGCTACGACCTCGCCGTGTCCAGCGCCTTCATCGATCACCGATCACCGGCGGTGACGACGTTCGCTGCGGCCGTGACCTTCCTCGGCAGTGGGTGGGCCTTGACGCCGCTGACGCTGCTCACCGGCTCGGTGCTGGTGCTGCGCCGAAGGCATGCGGCGGCACTGTTGGTCGTGGCCTCGATGCTCACGTCCTGGCTGGTGACCAGCACGCTCAAGAACGCCGTGGGAAGACCGCGGCCGGACCCGGCCGACCTGCTCGGGAGGGTCAGCGTCAGCGACGCCTTCCCGTCAGGTCACACGCTGAACTCCGCCGTGTTCCTCGGCGTGGTGGCCGCAACCCTGGTCGTCAGCCTCACCTCGCGGCTCGCTCGGGTGATCACCGTGCTCGGTGCAGTGTTGCTTGGGGTGGCCATCGGTCTCAGCCGGGTGTATCTGGGCTATCACTGGCTGAGCGACGTGCTCGGGGGGTGGTCCGTGGCGATGGCTCTCCTCGGCGCTGCGTGGCTGTGTTGGCTCACCCGGAGGAGCCGGCACGACCCCTCCGTTGCCTGATCCGGAGCTCCGTCACACTGGGTCTCATGCCGGAACTTCCTGAGGTTGAGAGCGCTCGCGCCACCATCGAGCAGTCGGCCTTGCATCGACGGATCAGCGACGTGGACGATACGGACACCTGGGTATGCCGTCCGCACGCCAGCGGAGACCTTCGTGCGGCGCTCGTGGGGCGAGAGCTGACCGGGGCGTTCCGCCAGGGCAAGTCGATGTGGTGTGAGACCTCGGCGGTGCAGGGCGACCACGCGCGCCACCACGAAGCCGGCCCTGACCTCGGCATACACCTAGGCATGAGTGGCCGCATCGTGGTCAGCGACGTCGGTGGCGATACCACCGAGGGCGGCGACTGGCAGGGCGGGCGATACGGCAAGGGGGCGCAGGCGGTGGATCGAAAGCCGGAGTGGGACCGTTTCACGCTGACCTTCGCCGACGGCGGGACGCTGCGGCTGTTCGACAAGCGGCGGTTGGGGCGGGTCCGACTGGATCCGCCGCTGGACGCGCTGGGCCCCGATGCGGAACAGGTGTCGAAGTCCGACTTCGCGGAACGGGTCGGTCGCGGTCGTGCGCCCGTGAAGGCCAGGCTGCTGGATCAATCGGTGGTGGCCGGCGTGGGCAACCTGCTGGCCGACGAGACGCTCTGGCAGGCCAAGATCGCCCCCACGCGGCGGGTCGACGAGCTGTCCACCGACGAACTGGGACACCTGCATACAGCGTTGCGAACGGCAACCACCGCGGCCATCCGCCACGGGGGAGTGCACACCGGGGACGTCATCGGATACCGCAAGGCCGGAGCGCGCTGTCCGCGGTGCGACGCTGAGATGAGGCGGGACACCGTCGCTGGCCGCACCACGTGGTGGTGCTCCCAAGAACAGGGCGGATGAGCGTTCCGTCCGCGACCGCAGGCTTGGCCGCGCGATTCCAGCAGAATCTAGGTAGCGTGAGCCCGAATGAAGCACTGGAGGGTGAGGCGCGCGGCGATTCCGGCTGCCCCGCGGCATACGCCGGCGGTCGCCCTGGGGGTGCTCGCAGCGCTGTCGATGACGGCCTGCGCGTCCGCCGAAGGAGTCGGGCCGGCGGATGCTCAGGGCCCGTCACTCGAGGCCCGGCTGGGGGGTTCGGACTCCGACGATCAGACGGCAGCCGTGCCGGAGACGCCAGACCCCAGCGCCACGACGGCACCGGACCCCCCGGTCGAAGACGTCACCTTGGCAGTCGTCGGCGACATGATGTTTGATCGCAAAGTCGAGTCAGCCATCGATGCGCGCGGCCAAGACGCCGTGATGGCGGACGTGCGCGACCACCTTCGCGCTGCCGACTTCACGGTGGGCAATCTGGAGACTCCCCTCGGGACGGGTGGTGAACGGGCCGGGAAGCGGTTCGCCTTCCTGTCCGACCCCGCTTCCGCCGACATCCTGCTCGACGGCGGTTTTGACCTCGTCACCCTGGCCAACAACCACATCCTGGACTACGGCGTGACGGCGATGAACAGCACCGAACGCATCCTCGATGAGGCCGGGATCGCGCACGTGGGGGTGGGCGCCGACGAGACGGCCGCCCATGAGCCGGTCATCGTGGAGATCGAAGGGCAGCGGATCGCGTTCCTGGGATACTTCCAACTCGCCGCCGTGAACAGCGACATCGACTACACCACCTGGATCGCGGGTCCGCAGACTCCGGGCGTCGCCTGGGCCTATCCGCAGGTCGTCGCCGACGACGTCGCCCAGGCCCGTGAAGAGGCTGATCACGTCATCGTGCTGTTGCACAGCGGTCGCGAACTCGGCAGCACCGAACTGACCGATGATCAGCAGGCTGCCGGCAATGCGGCACTTGCCGCCGGAGCGACCGCGGTCCTGGGTCACCATCCGCACGTCCTGCAAGGGTGGCAGTCGTTCGACGATCAGTTCGTAGCCTGGAGTCTGGGCAACTTCGTCTTCGACTTCCCGAACGGGACCCCGCAGAGCGACACCGCGATCCTCAACCTCACGCTCGACGGTGACGGGGTCAAGGACGTCTCGTGGACCCCGGTGCGGATCGTGGACACCTTCCCCCAGATCCTGGACCCTGCGGGTGCAGGTCAGTCGGTGATGCAGACGCTGGAGGACCTGCGGATCGGGCCGCAGGAGTAAGCCTCGGGGGCCAGGGGGTCAGCGCTTGGTCAGTGCAGCGTCCGGCCAGTGCAGCAACTGGTCAGTGCCGAGCGGTCAGCACGATGGGCTCGGCGTCGGTGATAGCCACGGTGTGCTCGACGTGCGCTCCGCGGGATCGGTCGGTGCTTCGCAGCGTCCACCCGTCGGGGTCGGTGAACAGCGCGTCTGTCGTATGCAGGAACCACGGCTCAATCGCGATCACCAGGCCGGGGCGCAACGGATAACCCCGGCCGGCCTTGCCGTCGTTGGGCACGTGCGGCTCGCCGTGCATGGTCCGGCCGACCCCGTGGCCACCGAAGTCGGTGTTGATCTTCAGGCCAGCACCCTTGCCGACCTTCGCGATGGCCGCAGAGATGTCACCGATCCGGTTGCCGGGGCGCGCGACGGCGATCGCGGCATCCAGGGCGCGCGTGGCGGTGTCGATCAGGGCCAGGTCTTCATCGCGAGGCGTGCCCACGACCAGACTGACCGCGGAGTCGCTGACCCAGCCCTGCACGGCGACGGCGAAGTCCAGACTCAGCAGATCCCCGTCCTGGAGGGCGTAGTCGTGAGGCAGACCGTGCAGCACCGCATCGTTGACCGACGTGCACAGCACCTTGCCGAACGGCATGGCGCCGAACGACGGGTGATAGTCGATATAGCAGGACTGCGCCCAGCGTTCGCGGATCATCTGGTGCGCCAAGGCGTCGAGTTCCAGCAGGTTGACGCCCACATCGGCGGCCTCGCTGAGCCTGGTCAGCACCTCGGCGACGAAGCGACCGGCGGGGCGCATCTCCTCGATCTCGGTCGGCGTCTTGAGTTCGATCATGCCCGCCAGCGTATGCAGTGTGAGCCGCCGGATCGTCATCGACGGCACCACCCCCGACGCGCGGCGCCGGGCGCGGGCACGTAAATTCGAGGTATGACCTTTCCGTTGAGCCGCATCCTGTCTGCCGCTACCGCCGCCTACGGCGTTTTCGCCCTCGTCAAGCCAGAACACCTCGGGTCGGGGGTGAAGGCGCCGTTGACGCAGCGTCCGGCCTTCGACCTTATGGCCTACGTCTATGCGGCACGAGACCTCCCCGTGGCCGCGGTCGGCGTGTTCGCCAGCGCCCCGAACCTGGTGACCGCCGCCATGGTGATGCGGATCATCAGCGACTTCAGCGACGCGGCCATCCTGGGGACGAATATCGAGGACCCCGAGGGCAAGAAGAAGGCACTGGCGGCCACCCTGAGCTGGGGAACGCTGAACGCCGTGGCCCTGATGATCGACCGACGCTCGGTGCGCTGAACCACGCCATGAGGCGCTCGCGAAGGCTTGCCGCCTGGGTGATCCGGATGCGCTGACGGGGTCGCGCTCGGCCACGTCGGGCCACTGCCGGCCGTCGATGTCGATGGCCAAGAAACCGGTCACCGGTCGAGCACGATCGGGAGGCCGGCCAACCGGAACAGATGCGGCTCGAACCATCCGATGACGTCCTCGACCCGCCCCGCTGCGTCGACGCGCAG
>JBASAZ010000138.1:0-9776 GCA_049650845.1 Ornithinimicrobium sp. | reverse complement strand
CGGTTAGACACCGGCCGGGCTCTGGGCCCGCAGCGCCCGCTCGATGACCCCTGTGTGAGCCGCCCGCAACTCGTCCACGGGCAGGGTGAACAGCCCGTCGAAGACAAGATTCTGCCCACCGGAGCGCCCGATCCGCAGCACGGGTTGGTCGTGTTCGCCGCACAACGATTCGAAGGCATCGGTGTCGCCTTCACCCACACTGACCAGTGCCCGGGCGGTGGACTCGCTGAACAGTGCCGTGAACACATCGATGTCGTCCCGCAGGGTCAGCGTCTCCAGCTCGACCTCAACGCCGATGCCGTGTCGCATCACGGCATCGGCCAGGGCGACCGCCAGGCCCCCGTCGGACAGGTCGTGCGCCGAATGCACCAGGCCACCCGCGGTCGCCGCCAACAGCACATCCGCCAGCGTGCGCTCGGCCGCCAGGTCCACCCGAGGCGGCAGCCCGCCGAGATGATCGTGAGCGACCTGGGCCCAGAGGGACCCGTCGAGCTCATCACGAGTGGTCCCCAGGACATACACCGCCTTGCCCTCGCTGTCCCACCCGCTGCGGTTGCGGTCGGCGACATCGTCGATCACGCCGAGCACGGCCACCAGGGGCGTGGGATGGATGGGCGTCTGGCCCGTCTGGTTGTAGAACGAGACGTTCCCACCCGTGACCGGTATGCCGAGCGAGACGCAGCCATCCGCGAGTCCGGTGACAGCCTGCTCGAACTGCCACATCACGCCCGGGTCCTCCGGTGAGCCGAAGTTCAGACAGTCCGAGACGGCGACCGGCCGGCCGCCGCTGACGGCAACGTTGCGATAGGACTCGGCCAACGCCAACTGAGCACCGGCATACGGATCGAGCTGCGCGAAGCGGGCGTTGCAGTCGGTCGAGATGACCACACCGCGGCCGGTTGCCTCATCGACGCGGACCACCCCCGCGTCGTCAGGCATGGCTTGTGCGGTGTTGCCGCGCACGTAGCGGTCGTACTGCTGTGTCACCCATGTCGGGTCGCACCCGTTCGGTGAGCCGAGCACGTCCAGCATCGCTTGCCTCAGTTCGGGTGCCTCTTCCGGGGCTGGAAGCCCGAACGAGGTGTCCACGATCTGGGCGTCGAGGTATGCCGGCCGCTCCACGGGGCGCTGATAGACCGGGCCGTCGTGGGCCACCGAGCGCGGCGGGACGTCGACGATCATGTCCTCCCCCCAGAAGACCTGCAGGGTGGTGCCGTCGGTGACTTCGCCCAGCACGGTGGCCTCGACGTCCCAGCGTGCGGCGATGGCCATGAAATCATCGAGCTTTGCGGGCTCGACGACGGCCATCATTCGCTCTTGAGACTCCGACATCAGGATCTCCTCGGGCGACAGGCTGGAGTCCCGCAACGGCACCCGGTCCAGGTGCACGGACATGCCGCCGTCGCCGTTGCTGGCCAACTCGCTCGTGGCGCAACTGAGTCCGGCGCCGCCCAAATCCTGGATCCCGGCCACGACGTGCGCGGCATACAGATCAAGGCAGCACTCGATGAGGACCTTCTCCGCGAACGGGTCACCGACCTGCACCGCAGGACGTTTTGCCGGCCCGGTCGAGTCGAAGGTCTCCGAGGCCAACACCGACACCCCACCGATGCCGTCACCCCCGGTCTTGGCGCCGAAGAGCACCACCAGGTTGCCGACCCCCTCGGCCGAAGCCAGGTGGATGTCTTCGACGCGCATCGACCCGACACACAGTGCGTTGACCAGCGGGTTGCCTTGGTAACACGGGTCGAACTCGACCTCGCCACCGATGTTGGGCAAACCCAGGCAGTTGCCGTATCCGCCGACGCCGGCCACGACTCCGGGCAGCACTCGAGCAGTGTCCGGGTGGCTGAGCGCCCCGAAGCGCAACGCGTCCATCACCGCGAGGGGCCGCGCACCCATGCTCATGATGTCCCGCACGATGCCACCCACCCCGGTGGCCGCACCCTGATACGGCTCGATGTAGCTCGGGTGGTTGTGGCTCTCCACCTTGTAGGTGACCGCCCACCCGTCGCCGATGTCGACCACCCCGGCGTTTTCGCCGATGCCGACCAACAGATGCTCGCGCATCGTCTCGGTGGTCTTGTCGCCGAACTGGCCCAAGTGCACCTTGGACGACTTGTAGGAGCAGTGCTCGGACCACATCACCGAATACATCGCCAGCTCGGCACTGGTCGGGCGCCGGCCTAGGATCTCCCGGATCGTGGCGTACTCGTCAGCCTTCAACCCCAACGCGGCCCACGGCTGCTCGACGTCGGGGGAGTCTGCGGCCGCGAGCACCGTGTCGGGGGCGTAGACCCCCACGTGGGTGGTGCTCATCGTGAAACCAACGACTGCATGGCGGAGCTGAAGAACCCGAGCCCGTCCAGCGACGGACCGTATCCGGCCTCGACACAGTGCTCGGGGTGCGGCATCAATCCCACGACGTTGCCGCGCGCGTTGCTGATCCCGGCGATGTTGCGCCGGGAACCGTTGGGATTTCCGCCGAGGTATCGGGCCACGACACGCCCCTCGCCCTCCAGCTCATCCAGGGTGTGCTCATCGGCCATGAATCCGCCCTCACCGTTCTTGAGCACGATGGTGACCTGCTCACCGGCCCCGAAGTCACTGGTCCACGCGGTGTCGGTGCGTTCGATCCGCAGGCGCTGATCGCGGCATACGAACTGCTGGTGGTCGTTGCGCACCAAGGCACCAGGCAACAGGTGGGACTCACACAGCACCTGGAAGCCGTTGCAGATGCCCAACACGGGCATCCCCTCACGGGCCGCGGGGATCAGCGCGTCCATGACCGGGGAGAACCGGGCAATGGCACCGGCCCGCAGATAGTCGCCGTAGGAGAACCCGCCGGGAAGCACCACCGCGTCGACCCCGCCTAGGTCCTCCTCGCCGTGCCACAGCGACACGGCCTGCGCCCCGGCCAGTGTGATCGCCCGGTGGGCGTCGTGGTCATCGAGTGACCCCGGGAAGGTGACGACACCGATCTTCACGAACGACCCTCGCTGACCTCGTTGGCCCGCGCGTCCTGCGCCTGCACGTTCTGCGCCGGCTTGCTCTCAGCTCGCACGGACACGACGTCCTCGATGACCGGGTTGCTCAGCAGCGTTGACGCGGCCTCCTGAGCTGCCGTCAGCACCGCGGCCGTGACCTCACCGTCGACCTCGAGGGTGAACCGTTTGCCTTGTCGCACGTGAGTGAAGCCACTCAGCCCCATCCGGCTCAACGCCCCCGCCACCGCCTGGCCCTGGGGGTCGAGAATCTCGTGCTTGGGCATGACATCGACGATGACAGTTCCCATCAGGGCCGCCACTCCTTGGTTGCGGGGTGAAGTCGCTCCGGTAAGACCTCACGCAGGCGCGAGGACGGGGCCGAGTCTACGCAGGATTGGGGTCGAACCGATCCCCGGTCAGCGTCTCGAAAGCCTCGACGTAACGCGCACGCGTCGTGGCCACGACGTGCGGTGGCAGGGGCGGTGGCGGTGTTTCGCCGCGCCGGTCCCAGCCGCTCTCCGGCCCCGTCAGCCAGTCCCGCAAGACCTGCTTGTCGTATGAGGTCTGCGTCCTGCCCGGTTCCCACTCGCTCGCGCGCCAGAAACGGGAGGAGTCAGGGGTCAACACTTCGTCGGCCAGCACCAGGCGCACCTGATACGAGTCGATGGCGGTCCAGTCGATCGAACCGTCTTTGCGGGTCGCCTGCTCCGGGCACTCCCGAGGATCGATCCCGAACTCGACCTTGGTGTCGGCGATGATGACCCCGCGCTCGCGGGCGATCTGGTTGCCGCGGATCAAGATGGCCACGGTGAGGTCACGAGCCGCCGCCGCCAGCGCGGGACCGACGAGCGCCTCCACCTCGGCGAACGTCATCGGTTGGTCGTGTTCCCCAGCGGGTGCCTTGGTGCTCGGGGTGAAGATCGGCTCCGGCAAGCGCGACCCGTCGACGAGCCCATCGGGCAGCTCGATGCCGCTGACCGTGCCCGACTCGCGGTATTCGGCCAGCCCGCCACCGCTGAGGTAGGCCCGAGCAATGCACTCGACCGGCAGCATGGCCAAGTGATGGACGTAGATGCCGCGACCGCGCACGACGTCAGGCACGTTGGTCGACTCCAGGTGGTTGGCGCACAGGTCATCGAGCTGATCCAGCCACCACAGCGACATCTGCGTCAACACCACGCCCTTGTCCGGCACCGGGGTGCTCAGCACGTGGTCGTAGGCCGAGATCCGGTCCGAGGCCACCAACAGCATCCGCTGCTCCTGGGGCAACCCGGTCTCGGGGTCCAAAGGGGCATACAGCTCACGGACCTTGCCGGCATACAACGGGATGTGCCCCTCGATCTGCATGGGAATGTATGCCGGCCCCGCGGCTTTCGCGGCGATGTCCTGTCGGTAGTGCGTTCCGGGGGCCTCGATGCGTCCGATGGCTTCGTAGGCGCGGGTCCGTGCCTCGGCGAGTGACTCCCCGAGCGCGACGACCGAGAGCACCCGGCCACCGGAGACCGCGAGGGTGGAATCCGCCGTCAGCGTGGTCCCGGCATGCAGCACGTGCACACCCTGCACCTGCTCGGCGTGCTGGATGCCGGTGATCGGGGCTCCCGCCTGCGGCGCCTGGGGATAGCCCGGGGCGGCCAGCACCACCGTGACGGCGGATTCGCTGCGCCAGGTCAGCGGGGCGAGCTGCGCGAGCTCCCCGGTGGCCGCGGCCCACAGCAGGGCGCCCAGCGGGGTCCGCAGTCGGGCGAGGACGGACTGCGTCTCCGGGTCGCCGAAGCGGGCGTTGAACTCCACCACCCGGGGACCCGCCGAGGTGAGCGCCACGCCGACGTAGAGCACGCCGACGAACGGGGTGCCACGTGTGCGCATCTCCTCGATCGTCGGCAGGGCCACCCGGTCGACAATGTCCTGGATCACCCCGGGGCTGTGCTCATCGATCCACGGCAACGGGCTGTAGGCACCCATCCCGCCGGTGTTCGGTCCGCGGTCGTCATCGTGCAGGCGTTTGAAGTCCTGTGCCGGCTCGAGGGCGCGCACCGCCGTCCCGTCGGTGATGCAGAACAGCGACACCTCGGGACCGTCGAGGAACTCCTCGACCACGACGTGAGCACCGGGTTTGGCCAGGCAGGAGAGGCCGTGATTCAGCGCTTCGTCGAAGTCTCCGGTGACGACGACCCCCTTGCCACCGGCCAGTCCGTCGTCCTTGACCACATACGGTGGCATCGTCGCGTCCAACGCGTCGCTGATCTGCTCCGGAGTGCTGCATACCTGTGCTCGGGCGGTGGGCACATCAGCCGCGGCCATCACCTCTTTGGCGAAGGCTTTGCTGCCTTCCAGACGCGCGGCCGCAGCGCTGGGCCCGAAACACTCGATGCCTGCGGAGCGGACGGCGTCGGCGACCCCGGCCACCAGGGGCGCTTCGGGACCGATGACCACCAGGTCGATGTCGTAGTCCGTGGCCGCGGCGATCACGGCGGCCGCATTGCTCACGTCGGTGACCTCGGGCAGGCACCGCACCGGACCGGCCGTGGCGGCGATGCCGGGATTTCCGGGGATCACGACGATGGCCGACACCTCGGCGTCCTGGCACAGTGCCCGGACGAGTGCGTGCTCACGGGCTCCGCTGCCGACGACGAGTGCCTTCACACCGCCACCCTAGCCACGGGCTACGGTGCGACACCACACGCGGTGCCGGGGGCCTGGCGTCGAAGAGGTGAAGGATCGCGAAGAGCTGAAGGATTTAGGTGTGGCCCCCCTAGAAGGCAGGGGGGGCATTCTCCCAGGAGGGCCACACATGGAGCAGGGTCTTCCGGTGAAGTGGGGGGACGCCACCGGATAACTCGCACAATCCCCATACCGGTGCAAGCACCAGCACTGTCAACTGTGCCACGTCTGGGCAGCATTGCCAAGTCCCGGAAGCGTTTGTGCTCCGGCTGTGCATATGGCGGCGCAACCACAGGTGCGAATGCAACCGGCAGGGTCGCTTTGGATAGCATGGTCCCTTTGTGGTCCTGGCGCCGTTGAGCAGGACTCGTGACCGGATTGCTGCAGGGCGTCGGAAGGATTGACTGCGGGTGAGTGCTGAAGCGCGCGATGTTGTCGCGACCGAGATCGCTGGCGAGCAACGACACGTCGACGTGGTCTATCGCGAGTTGGCCAAAGCTGGGGTCCGGGTGGAGCTGATCCACGCCGAGGGGTTGGCCCGGGGCCGCACCGAACGAGCCGGCACCGGCGAACCCCGCGAGGAGGAGATGACCGGGTTGTTCGAGCGTGACGCGTTGGTCTTCGCGGCCAACAAGCGCCGGGCCACCCTGCAAGACCAGCACGAGGGGCTGGTGTTCGGTCGCCTGGACCTCGGCTCTCCGCTGGACGATCCGGCCTCCCGTGAGATCCGCTACGTCGGGCGACTGGGGGTGCGCGATGACGACTACGAGCCGCTCGTGATCGACTGGCGGGCTCCCGCTGCGGCCCCTTTCTACCGGGCCACCCCGGTGCAGCCGCACAACGTGATCCGGCGGCGGGTGTTGCGCTGCCGCGGCGTCGACGTCGTCGGTGTGGAGGACGACCTGATGGTCGCCGATGCGCCGGCGGACATCGTCGTGGTCGGCGACGGTGCCTTGATCGCGGCCTTGTCCCGAAGCCGCGGGGCCCGCATGCGCGACATCGTGGCCACCATCCAGCAGCACCAGGACGAAGCGATTCGGGCCCCCGCACGCGGGGTTACCGAGATCACCGGTGGCCCGGGCACGGGCAAGACGGTGGTGGCCCTGCACCGCGCGGCCTACCTGTTGTATGCCGACCGTCGTCGCTTCGAGGCCGGTGGGGTGCTGGTGGTCGGCCCCTCCGCCGGCTACACGGCATACATCGAGCGGGTCCTGCCCTCCCTCGGCGAAGACAGCGTGACGTTGCGCTCCCTGGGTGATGTCGTCGGTGGCATCACTGCGGCCCGGTTGGACACGGCAGAGGTAGCGGCGGTCAAGGGATCGCTTCGGATGCGTGGAGTGCTGAACCGGTTGAGCCGGGAGCCGATCCCGGGCGGGCCGACCCAGCTGCGGTGTTTCGTCGCAGGCCAAGCGATCCGCCTGGACCCGGCGTTGTTGGAGCGGGCCCGGCGTGCGGTGCTGCGACGCAATCACCGCAACACCGCCTATGAGGCCGCCGTGAGCGCCCTGGGTGAGCTGGCCTGGACGCAGGTCGGTGGCCCCGAGCTGGATCGCGGCGAGTTCCTCGACAAGTTCGCCGACAGCCGCGATGTCGAAGCCTTCGCGGCGCAGTGGTGGCGCCCGGTCGACGCACGGGAAGTCTTGCGGTGGCTCGTCGACGAGGAGGTCGCGGCCCGAGTCGGCGGCGGTGACCTGACCCGCGAGGAAGCCAACGCCCTCGCGGCTTCGATGCGACTGGCGCAGTCGAGCGGAAAGTGGAGCGTGGCCGACGTGGCCCTCATCGACGAGCTCGCCGAAAAGCTCGGCCCGATGGTGGAAGCAGCGCCGGTGGAGCGCGAGTTCTACGAGATCGAAGAGTTGGACGACGTGTCGCAGCACAGCGTCGCCGCGCTCAAGATCGACCGGTCCCACGCGGGGGAGAACGGGGAGACCACCGCCTACCACCGGGTGTCCCGCGACCCGCTGCAGCAACTGATGTCCGGACCGCTCACCCCGGCCGATGAGTTCGCCCACGTCCTGGTCGACGAAGCGCAGGACGTGTCCCCGATGCAGTGGCGCATGCTGGCGCGCCGCGGCCGCTGGGCGTCCTGGACCGTCGTCGGTGACCACGCGCAGGCGTCGTGGGACGACCTGGCCGAGGCTGCTCAGGCTCGCGAAGAGGCCTTCGGCGCCTCACCTCGCCGCTCGTTCCATATGGACACCAACTATCGCAACGCCCGCGAGATCTTCGAGGTCGCGGAGGCGATGATTCGCGAACACGTGCCGGACGCCGACATTCCGAACGCCGTGCGCGAGACCGGCCACCACCCCACCGACCGCACCGTTGCTCTCGATGCTGTCGAGTCCGAGCTGCAGGACGCCATCGGTGAGGCGTCCCACCAGGTGGACGGCGCGGTTGCCGTCATCGCTCCTCGGCGGTGGCGCGCGCTGGCCGAAAGGGTGGTCCAGGCGGCGCCGGCCCGGGTGGTGGTTGTCGATCCGCTGGGCTCCAAGGGCTTGGAGTACGACGCGACGATCGTGCTCGACCCCGATGAGATCGTGCGGGAGTCCCCGGGGGGTGCGCGGGTGCTGTACGTCGTGTTGACCCGCGCGGCTCACCGGATGGCGGTGCTTCGTCCCGTCTAGCCCAAGAGGGCGTCAGGGCATCGGGCTAGGGTCGACTTTGTGAGCACCGCCCTGTATCGCCGCTACCGTCCGGAAACCTTCGCCGACGTCATCGGTCAAGAGCACGTCACCGAGCCGTTGATGCAGGCGCTGCGCAGCGGACGCGTTAACCACGCCTATCTGTTCAGTGGACCCCGCGGGTGTGGCAAGACCACCAGCGCGCGGATCTTGGCGCGGTGTCTGAACTGCGAGCAGGGGCCGACGGCGACGCCGTGTGGGACGTGCGACTCGTGCGTGGCCTTGGCCCGCGGCGGTGCCGGGACGATCGACGTGATCGAGATCGATGCGGCCAGTCACGGTGGGGTCGAGGACGCGCGTGACCTGCGCGAGCGAGCCGCCTTCGGACCGGCCCAGGCGCGTTACAAGGTCTACATCATCGACGAAGCCCACATGGTGACGACCCACGGCTTCAACGCGTTGCTCAAGGTCGTCGAGGAGCCGCCGGAGCACGTGAAGTTCATCTTCGCGACCACCGAGCCGGAGAAGGTCCTGTCGACGATCCGCTCACGCACCCACCACTACCCTTTCCACCTCGTGCCGCCGCAGCGACTGACGGCATACCTGGAGCAGGTGTGTGAGCGTGAGGGCGTCGGCATCGAGCCTGGCGTGCTCTCGTTCGTCACGCGGGCCGGGGGCGGCTCGGTGCGCGACTCGCTGTCGGTGCTCGATCAGTTGATCTCCGGGGCCGGCGATGACGGCTTGACCTACGAGCGGACCGCGTCGCTGCTGGGCTTCACCGACACGGAGTTGCTGGACGCCGTGGTGGTGGCCGTGGGCGCCGGCGACGCCGCCAGCGTGTTCACCCACGTGGACAAGGTGATGGAGTCCGGCCACGATCCGCGACGCTTCGTCGAGGACCTCTTGGATCGCTACCGCGACCTCATCGTCTTGCTGGCCGTGGGCGAGCGGGGTGGCGGACTGTTGCCGGGGTCACCTCAGGACCAGATCGAGCGTATGCAGCACCAAGCCCAGTCCTACGGCCCGGCAGCCTTGACGCGTGCTGCGGACGTGGTGAGTCACGGGTTGGCCGAGATGACCGGAGCGGTGTCCTATCGACTGCTGTTGGAGTTGATCTGTGCCCGTCTGTTGCTTCCCGGAGCGGGCGGTGAGCAGGGATACGGCGCCCGGTTGGACCGCATCGAGCGGCGCCTGACCGTGGCGAACCAGAGCGGTGCCCAGTCTCCGCCGGTGGGTACCTCTGCTGGGCCCGGTCGCCCTGCGCGCGTTCGTCGGGACCCGCCCCCGGAGCAGGAGCCCCCGCCGCAGGACGAGCCTTCGCCCGAGGAGTCAGCCCGGCGCGAGCCTGCTCCCCATCGGCGTGCGGCCGAGCAGTCCACGTCCGATCCGTCCGCGCCCGAGCCATCCAGGTCCGAGCCGTCCGCCCCCGACCAGCCCCAGGAGCCGCCGGCGGAGGAGGTCGCCGAGCCACCGACCGCCGAGCACGCCGAGCCACCGACCGCCAAGC
>JBASAZ010000137.1:0-2573 GCA_049650845.1 Ornithinimicrobium sp. | reverse complement strand
CCGCAACTCGGCGATCTTGCGCGCCATGACGGCTACGTCGGCGTCGGTGTCGTCGTGGGTCGCGGCGACCAGGGCCAGCACTCCGGGACCGACCTCGCCCACCACCTGCCCATCCACTCGAACGCAGGCCCGTCGCACCCGTTGCAGCACCGCACGCACGTCAGGAGCGGCCTTCGCCGCCGTACAGGTCGATGGCTTCGACCGACCCGACCCGCTGCCCGTGGCCCAACACGGGGGTGTCCGCGATCGCGGCGAAGGCGTCGTCGTACTCGGTCAGTCCCATGGCTCGCAACGCCTTAGTCGTGACAGCGGCCCGCGCGCGCTGGCCGCCGTCGGTGATCTTGACCGCCAGTCCTCGCCCATCCGGCAGACCCACGGCATACACGGATTCGGCGCCGTCCTTGGCGATCAGGCCGGGGACCGTCTCGATCAGGGCACTCACGTCCCGATCCGTGCCCCCGAGCCACCGCGGGTTGGCGCTGATGGCGCTCGCGACCCGGCCCTGCGGGGTGAACGATGGCGCGGCGGCCATCGCCCCGAAAGCCCGGGCCAGGCCCGCCAGGCTGATCGCCATCACCGGCGCACCGCACCCGTCGATGCCGGTTGCGGCCACGCGTTCACCGGACAGGTCCTCGATGGTCTCGGCCATGGCCCGTTGCAGGCGATGATCGGGGTCCAGGTAGGTGGTCATCTCCCAGCCGGCCGCCACACACGTCACCAGCATGCCCGCATGCTTGCCCGAGCAGTTCTGCGCGATCGACGTGGGACCGGCGCCTGCCGCGATCCACCGCCGCTTCGCGTCCTCGTCCAGCGGATAGTCCGGGGTGTTCTGCAGGTCGGCTTCGCTCAGCCCTTCGTCCGCGAGCGCGAGGATCCGCCGGACGCCCTCGAGGTGGAAGTCCTCCCCGCTATGGCTGGAGCTGGCCAGCGCGAGCAGCTCACCCTCGATCAACGCGCCGGATCGCAGCATCGCCACGGCCTGCATCGGCTTGTTGGACGAACGCGGAAACATCGGTATGCCATGCGGCCCGTGTCCGAACAACACCGAGCCGTCGGTGTCGGTCGCGACGACGATCCCGTGGTGCACCGACTCGACCAGACCGGAGCGGGTCATCGTCGCCACCACCGGCGCCTCACCCAACGCGCTGAAGGAAGTCACGCGTCAGACCCTAATCGCGGGACTTCTGCGGTGCTGCGCTGTGCGTGGCCAGGGCGGCGTTTGATCGCCAACAGCTCGCGTGCCTGCGCGCTCGACATGACGGGACGTTGCATGAGCTGCGCGAGCGTTCCGGCGCGCTGCACCAGCTCGACGTTGTGTCGCACCGGCACGCCGCGAGCCATCATCAGGTTGTCCTCCATGCCGACCCGCAGGTGTCCGCCGAGGGCCAACGCCGCCGCGGCGATAGGCAGGTGGGCGCGGCCGATCCCGGTGGCCGACCAGCTGCTCACCTGCTCCGGCAGGGCGCTCACGCCCGCCACCAGCGCGGCCACCGTGCCCGGCATACCCCCCGGGACCCCGGTCACGAAGTCGACGTGAACCCGGCCGCCGAAGGGCAGCCCATGCGCGTCCAGCAGGCGTTGCAAGGCTGCGACATGGCCGAGGTCGAACACCTCGAACTCGGGCACAACCTCCCGCTCCTGGGCCTGCACGTAGAGCTCGCTCATGAACGGGTAGGGGTTGCTGAAGACGTCATTCCCGAAGTTGACCGTGCCACACGTCAGGCTGCACGAGTCGGGCTCGGCATCGAGCACCGTGAGGCGACGCTCCAGTGGGTCGTGCACCGAGCCACCGGTGGACAACTGCACGATCAGGTCCGTGCTCTCCCGCAACGCCTGCACCGTGTCCCGCAGGCGGGCAGGATCCAGACTCGGGCGGTGCTGAGCGTCCCGGATGTGCACGTGGATGAGCGAGGCCCCCGCGGCTTCGCACGCCTGCGCGGTCTGCACGAGCTCGTCCAGCGTGGTCGGCAGGTCGGGCCAGTCCTCCTTGGTCGTCTCAGCACCGGTGGGGGCGACCGTGATCATGGTCTGCGCCGACGACCGTGCCATTACGCGGGCCCGATCGTGGTCTGGGCGGCGCTCGTGTTGCCGACCAGCAGCTCCGCCCCGGGGTCGGTGTTGCGCTTGATCACCGCCAAGGCGATCGGGCCGTCCATGTAGTGCCTGGCCACGCTGGTCAACCGCCCGACCGGCCGCGATTGGGCCGCATCGGCGCTGCCGTCGTTGACCCGGACTTCGGCCCCCGCCTCGGGCAGCACGTGCCCGGAGCCGTCGAGGTGCAGATAGACCAACCGGCGCGGTGGCCGACCCAGGTTGTGCACCCGGGCGACCGTCTCCTGCCCCCGGTAGCACCCTTTATGCAGGTGCACGGCGGTGCGCAGCCAGTCCAGCTCGTGCGGGATCGTCCGGTGGTCGGTGTCCACCCCGGCTCGAGGACGCCAGGCGTGGACGCGCAGGGCCTCCGCCGCCCAGAGACCCGCCAGCGGCCGCTCGCCGACGATCGCCTCCAGGTCGGCGCGCGGAACGATCAGCTCCCGCCAGCGCCGCTCGGTCCCCGGGTGTCCCTCCACGGG
>JBASAZ010000136.1:0-17152 GCA_049650845.1 Ornithinimicrobium sp. | reverse complement strand
GGCTCGGAGCCGTTGACGCCGTCGTCACGACGGGAGTCTTCCCCGTCGGGCTCTCGATGGCGATTGCGGCCGTAGTGCTCCGCAATGTACTGATCCTGCTCCGGAACGGGGGGAGAGTACGACGAAGTGACGTCGCCCTCGCTGCCCTTCAACTCCCGCTCTAGTGCCGTCAGGTCGGTGTCCGGAGAGTAGTACTTCAGTCTCCGTGCGACTTTGGTCTGCTTGGCTTTCGCCCGGCCGCGCCCCATGGCGTGACCCCCTCATGCGTCTGCCGGGGAGCACCGCCTCTGACCAGTCGTAACCGACCGACCAGACCGCGCAGCAAGCCCGGGAATGTGTATGAATCGTGAGTCATACGGTACATGAGCAACCGGCGCGAGACCGCATCCCCGTCGGCAAACACCGTATTTCGCGGGGTTCGCACCGCCGGTGGGCCGCAGAAGAACCCGGCAAACGCGCAGGTGGGGTCAGCGACGGCGGACGGCGACCGCGGCGAGCCCACCGAGCGTGAGCAACGCGAGCGCCAGCACACCCCACACCCACAGAGCGGTGCCCGAGCTTGCCGACTGGTCTCCTTGGGCGGGAGCCGCTTCCGTGTTGGCCACGCGATCGGTGCCAGGCGGCGAGGTCTGCGGACCCGGGGTGGCCGTGGACGCGTCCGGCTGCGGCGCAGCGCTCGTCACGCCTGCGTCATCGGCAGGGCCGGCAGAAGTGGCCTCGGCTTGAGCTTCGATCCCCGCCGACGCGATCTGATAGTCGAACTCCCCGGAGATCGGGTGCCCGTCCTGCGAGGTGACGCGCCACAGCACGGCATAGTCACCCGGCGGCACGTCCTGCACCAACGGCTGGGTCACCGCGGTCCCCGCCACCGTCGGTTCGCCGTCGCTGACCTCACCGAGCGGTCCGGTCACGGTCACCACAGTGCCGACCTGGGCCACAGCCGCGCCGAACTGCAGGCGCACCTCAGCGGGCGCGTCGGCGACTTCGACGCCGTCGGCCGGCTCCGTGCCGGTGAGCTCATCGTGCGCGGACGCCGGGCCCAGGGGGCCCCCAACCGTGACGACAACGGTCACGGCGATCGCTCCCGCGATCCGCCTCCATGCGGCATACCGACGACTCATCGTCTCAGTCTACGAAGGCGCGATCCTGCGCAGTGGCATCGCCTCGCCCGGGTGGGCCGTTCAGAAGCCTGAGTCGGTCTGCTTGGGGTAGTACTTGGCGTACTTGCGGACGTAGTTGGTCTTGGCCGCCGCCACATAGAGCTTGCGCTTGAAGGAGTCCTTGTTCACCAACGGATGGAAGACGCCCTTGCGGGTGACCCGCTTGACCAGCACCTTCTGCTCGGGACTGAGGTATCGGCGCAGCAAGAACATCGGCAGCACGCAGTACAAAATCTCGTTGCGCACGATGACCTGCTCATGCCGCTGGTTCTGGATGAGGTCGGCCGTGATGAACTCGGCCACGTTGGCACCGGCCGCGGTGACGTAGAAGTTGTTGCGCCCGATCCGGGGGTTCATCTCGAAGAACTTCATCACCCCGTCGCGCGGGTCGAGCTTGACGTCGAAGTTGGCGAACCCGCGGTAGTTGACGTGTTTCAACATCCGCTCGGCTTGGGCCATCAGTTCCGGATAGGCCGTGGTGACCATGGCGGCGGGGTTGCCGATCGCCAACGGCTGATGTTCCTGCAGGAGGACTTGCGCCGTCGCCAACAAGGTCGCCTCACCGAACTGATCGATGTATGCCGTGATCGAGCGCATGGCGGTGTCGTCACCGGGGATCAGCTCCTGGACGACGAACCGGTCCCGGAAGCCGGCGTCGCGCACCCGGGTGAAGATCTCGATGAGCTCTTCGGCGGAGTCCACTTTGTAGATCTTGCTCTTGCCTTCGAAGCGCAAACCCTCGTAGGCCGCGCCGACGGCGGGCTTGGCCACCACCGGAAACGTCAGGTCAACGGCGTCCGGGGCCCAGGACGGGTCATCAGCGCCGGTGAAGTCTTGGATGAGGGTGCGCGGGGTCGGGATGCCGAGCTCGTCGCAAACCCGGTCGAACTCGATCTTGTCCGCCACCATGTCCAGCACCGAGGAGTCGACCGAGGGCACGATGTACCACTGGGACAACCATTGGGCCTGGTCGCTGAGCATCCGGGAGAACGAGTCGGCGTTGGACAGCAGCAGCGTGGTGCGACCGGCTGCTTTGCGTTTGGCGCCCTGCCGCGCCAGCTCGTCCAGGGTGTCCTGTCGCTGCGCGTCGTCACCCAGCTCGATGGTCTCGATGAACTGAGAGTCGGCGATGGGGCCGGCCACGACCCGTGAGATGACGGTGCTGCTGATGCCGTAGCGCTCCCGGAACGCACGGGCCAACGCGTAGATGCCGATGTCGGTGCCGAGCAGCACCACGTCGAAGTCGGGGTCATCCGCCGCGGAGCCGTGCTGATGGGGCGTGCTGTAGGTGGCATCGGGCGCGTCGGTCATGGGACTCCAGATTCAGGGGCGGACAACTGCGCGCCGAGCCTACCGTCAGCGCGACGGGTCGCGGGAGAAGCCGACCCGCAGTAGCGTGCTCAAGGTCATCTGAACGTGAGTGGATACGTCACCGACGTACATCAGGAAAGGGTGGGTGGATCGCAATTTGGGTTCGCCGGACTGCGATGGGTCATCATCTCGTGAGGACAGCATGAGCATCGAAGGCCGTGACCGACCCCTGCACATCGTGGTGATGGGGGTGTCCGGCTCGGGCAAGAGCACGATTGGCCGGGCGATCGCGGAACGGCTCGACTGGCCGATGGCCGAAGGCGACGACTATCACCCGCAGGCCAACCTGGACAAGATGGAAAGCGGTCGGGCGTTGGTCGACGAAGACCGCTGGCCGTGGTTGGAGGCGTTGGCGCAGTGGACGTCCCAGCGTGACCAGGCCGGTGAGTCGACAGTCCTGACCTGTTCGGCGCTGCGCAAGGCGTATCGAGACATCTTGCGCCGCGGTGGGGACACGTTCTTCGTCCATCTCGTCGTCGACAAGAACCTGCTGATGGAGCGTATGCAGGGTCGCGAGCACTTCATGCCGCCCTCGCTGCTGGAGTCGCAGCTGGACACCCTGGAGGGGTTGGCCGCCGACGAAGCGGGAATGGTGCAGGACGTGGCGAATCCGCCGCGTCGGATCGCCAACGTGGTCGCGGCCCAGCTCGACCTGAGCTGACCCATCCGCCGGGCGGCGCGCCGTCCCGTCGGCGCCGTCAGTTCGCCGCGTCCAGCAGGTCGCCGTGCTCGGCGACCACCCGACCGGCGAAGATCACGGTCCGGTGGTGCGGTCGATCCATCACCGAGGACGTGACGGTCTCCGCGGTGAGGAGATTCAGGTGCGCGGGGTCGCCGACCCCGAGACCGGGTCGATCCAGCAGCGAACCCAGTCGGGGGATCGAGGGATCCATGATCCCCGCACCGCCCATCGTGGCCACGGCCAGGGCGTGCTCGATCAGGTCGTCGGCTCGGAAGCCGCTGGTGAAGGCCAGCTGCCAGGTGCGGTCGAGCATGTCGGCGTTGCCGTAGGGGGACCAGTAGTCACGCTGGCCGTCCTCGCCGAGTCCCACCCGCACACCGGCCGCGGTCAGTGCCTGCAGGGGGACGGCGCGCCCGCCACCAGGGGCGATCGTCGCGGTCGCGACGTCGGCATCGGCGAAGGCCTGCACGAGGTCGCGGACCTGGGATTCAGTGCCGTCCCAGAGGCCGTAACCGTGTGAGATCAGCACGCGCCCCTGCATTGCCAAGGCCTTGGTGCGCTCGATGACCAAGTCGGCGCTGAACCGGCCCAGCTCACCAGGCTCGTGCAGGTGGATGTCGACGGGCAACTGATACTTCTCGGCCAGCCCGAACACGATGTCGAGGTGGCGCACCGGGTCGCGGTCCAACGTGCAGGGGTCGATCCCGCCGACCACGTCGGCGCCCGCTCGCAGGGCGTCTTCGAGCACCTTTGGCGAGCCGTCCTCGCGCAACAGCCCGGCTTGCGGGAACGCGATGACCTGAACGTCGGCTCGATCACGGTGGGTCTCGCGGGCGGCGAGGACCGCTTCGAACCGATCGAGCCGGCAATCGACGTCGACCTGAGCAAAACTGCGGACCCTGGTCGTGCCCAAGGCGATCATCCGACCCAGGGTGCCGGCGACCCGCTGGGTGATGCCGACCTCGGCGTTGCGCCAGTTTGCTCGGTCGTTGAGCATCATGGCCCACACCCCAGGGGCGCCCGTATGCGGTCTGAAGGGGAGCCCTATTCGGGTGGAGTCGAGGTGTACGTGGACGTCCGAGAACGCGGGCAGCGCCAACCGGCCGCGACCGTCGATGGTCTTGGCGCCACTTCCGTGCTCGGGGAGGGCGTCGTCGGCACGGGTGTGGTCGGTGCCTGCCGAGACGTCATCGACGGCGTCGTCAGGCGGGGATACATCGGTGATGACCCCGTCGTGGATGTGTATGTCAGACAACGGGCCACCCCACGGGCGACACCGCCGGATGAGCACGGAACCGCCCGGCGCCGCGGCGCTCAGGCTTCTGGCTCTTGTCGGCGCTGCCCGGTCATGCGGGTGGAGCGCTCGGCTTCGGCAGTGGCCGCAGCAGCTTCTTCACGGGCACGACGCAGCGCCTCGTTGGGGTCTTCCAGATCGGGCATGTCCACCTCGATCCCCGAGGTGGGGGTGTCCGCGTCCTGGCGTAGGCCCCCCGGAGGACCATCCAGCGAACCGCCACCGTCCTCGCTGCTTCCGCCCAACGCGTTGCCGATGCCGGACAACGCCTTGGTCAGCTCGGTGGGCACGATCCACATCTTGTTGGACTCCCCTTGGGCGATCTGCGGCAGCATCTGCAGGTACTGGTAGGCCAGCAGCTTGCCGTCCGGGTTGCCCTTGTGGATGGCGTCGAAGACCTGCAGGATGGCCCGCGCCTCACCTTGGGCTTCCAGGATGGCGGCTTGCGCCGTGCCCTCGGCCCGCAGGATCTGCGCCTGCTTGGCACCCTCGGCGGTGAGGATCTCCGACTGTTTCACGCCCTCGGCGTTCAGGATGGTCGCTCGCCGGTCCCGCTCAGCGCGCATCTGCTTCTCCATCGAGTCCTGCACGCTGGCCGGCGGATCGATCGCCTTGAGCTCCACGCGGTTCACGCGGATGCCCCAGCGCCCGGTGGCGTCGTCCAACACCCCACGCAGCTGGCCGTTGATCTGGTCTCGACTCGTCAACGTCTGCTCCAGGTCCAGCGAGCCGATGACGTTACGCAGCGTGGTGACCGTCAGCTGCTCGATGCCTTGGATGTAGTTCGCGATCTCATACGTCGCGGACTTCGGGTCGGTCGGCTGAAAGTAGATGACCGTGTCGATCGAGACGACGAGGTTGTCGCTGGTGATCACCGGCTGTGGCGGGAAGGAGACCACCTGCTCGCGCAGGTCGACGTTGGCGCGCGCCTTATCGATGAAGGGAATCAGGATGTGCAGCCCGGCGTCCAGCGTCCGGCTGTATCGCCCAAGGCGCTCGACGATGATCGCCGTAGCCTGCGGGACAATACGGATGGCCTTCGCGATCGCTGTGGCCACGAAGAGCACGAGCAGCAGAAGGACGACATACAAGGCGATCTGTGACGGGTCGATATTCATGTTTCCAAACTCCCTTAGTTGCGCTCGGGTGAGTGCGCGCTGACCACAGCGGTCGCACCGTCGATTCGAACAACGCTGACCATTTGTCCCGGCGCCAACTCTTCGCCGGCGTTCGATGTGCGGGCACTCCATTGCTCGCCGCGCAGCTTGACCATCCCGCTGCGGTCGGTGACGGCCACCAGGACCTCGGCTTCTTGGCCGACGTTCGCGTCGGCGTTGGTTGAGGGAGCGGGACCGGTCAGCTTGAGCTGACGCAGCAGAAGCGGCCGCAAGAGCGCGAGCAGGAGCACAGCCGTGAGCACGAACGTGATGACCTGGATCGGGAACGCCGCTCCCACGTAGGCCGACACCGCCGCGACCAGAGCAGCTGCGGCAAGCATGGTGAAGACGAGGTCCAACGAGGCGATCTCAATCAGGCCGAGGACCAAGGCGGCCCCCGTCCACCAGAGCCATTGGGTCTCGCGTAGCCATTCCATGGGCAACCTCCTCGTCGCGTCATCCCATGGTAGGCCGCGGCGTCCGCAGAGCACGTCAGCGCCTCGGTCACGCGGGGTTGTAGTGCGTACGGTGCCTAGTGTCACGTTATGCACCTACGGCCGAACCGTGGTCACGCCCCGCGGGTGACGACGGGGCGGTTCTACCAGAGGCCGTGGGCTTGCAGCCGGCGCGGGACCGCTCCCGCGCCGTTGGCGGCTACCGAGGTCGCGGAGCGGGCGATCGGCCCAGTCGACGGCGGAGCACTGCGTGCGGCGTTGAGCGCGCCCGCGATGATGCCGAACACCTGCTCGGTCTCGATGAGAAAGGCGTCATGCCCATACGGCGAGTCAATGGTGACGAACTCTCGGCACGCCGGCGCGTGCGCGATGACCGCTCCGTCTGCGGGAGTGAACAACCGGTCTGAACTGACCACGGCGACGGTGAGCTCCGCGGTGATCCGGCGTAGCGCAGCGTCGACGCCACCGCGTCCCCGCCCGATGTCGTGGCTGTTCATCGCCTCGGTCAGCACCAGGTAGGAGTTCGCGTCGAAGCGGCGAACCAGCTTGCGACCGTGGTGTTGCAGGTAGGACTGCACCGCGTATCGACCGCCCACGGAGGGCTCCTCACCCAGCTGCGGGGCGGCGCCGAAACGGTCGTCGAAGTTCGTCGCCGAGCGATAGGTCGCGTGCGCGATCTGGCGAGCGACCTCCAACCCGTTGCGTGGACCCGGCCCGGGGTAATAGTCCCCCCCGGCAAATCCCGCGTCCCCCCGGATGGCGTAGATCTGCGGAGTGGCCCACCCGATCTGGTCCGCGGTTGCGATGGCACTCGTGGCCAACGCAAGGCACCGACGCACCCGACCGGGATAGCTCGTCGCCCACTCCAGCGCTCGCATGCCGCCCATCGACCCGCCGACCACGGCCGCGAAGGTCCCGATGCCCAGCGCATCGGCCAGTGCGGCCTCGGCAGCCACCTGGTCGCGGATGGTCAGTCGCGGAAAGCTGGAGCCGTACGGACGACCGTCCGGCGCCGGACTGCTCGGCCCGGTGGACCCCCTGCACCCACCGAGCACGTTCGGCGCCAGAATGAAGTATTCGGCCGGATCCAGCACCGCTCCGGAGCCGATCAGGCCGGGCCACCACCCGGGCGTGGGCTGACCCGGGCCCGCGTCACCGATGACGTGCCCGTCACCGGTCAAGGCGTGCAACACCAGCACGGCGTTGTCGCCTGCGTCGTTGAGCCGGCCCCAGGTGTGCGCAGCCATCCGCACGTCGGCCAACGTCTCGCCGGCCTCGGTCACGAGGTCGCCGATCTGCACCGAACGCACCCGCGCAGCGGGTGTCGCCGCAGGGGTGGACGGTCCTGGGGCCGGCTGCGACATCACGTGCCTTTGGCGGCGATGAACCCGGAGTCGAGGTCGGCCAGGATGTCGTCGATGTGCTCCAACCCGACAGCCAGGCGCACCAGCCCAGGGGTGACGCCGGCGGCCAACTGCGCCTCCGGGGTCAGCTGCGAGTGGGTGGTCGAGGCCGGGTGGATCACCAGTGAGCGCACGTCGCCGATGTTGGCGACCAAGGAGTGCAGCTGCAGAGCAGAGATGAAGGCCTTGCCCGCCTCGGCGCCTCCAGCGATCTCGAAGGCCAGCACCGCACCCGCACCCGCCGGCAGATAACGCTGGGCCCGGTCATACGACGGGTGACCCGGCAGGCCGGCATACGAGACGGATTCGACCTGATCGTGGGCGAGTAGCCACTGCGCCACGGCCTGAGCGTTCTCGACGTGCCGTTCGACGCGCAACGACAGGGTCTCCAGGCCCTGAGCGATCAGGAACGCGTTGAACGGTGAGGCCGCCGGCCCCAGGTCGCGCAGCAACTGCACGCGGGCCTTCAGGATGTAAGCCAGGTTCGCGCCCAGCGCGCAGCCGACGCCCAGATCCCGGGCATAGACCAGGCCGTTGTAGCTGGGGTCCGGGGTGTTGAAGTTGGCGAACCGCTCCGGGTCCTGGGCGAAGTCGAAGTTGCCGCTGTCGACGATGACGCCGCAGATCGACGTGCCGTGGCCGCCGATGTACTTCGTGGCCGAGTGCACCACGATGTCCGCGCCGTGCTCGATCGGACGGCAGAGGTAGGGCGTGCCGACCGTGTTGTCCAGGATCAACGGAACGCCGACCTCGTGAGCCACCTCGGCAACGGGCGCGATGTCGAAGACGTCCGAGCTCGGGTTCGAGATCGTTTCACCGAAGAACGCCTTGGTGCGCTCGTTGCTTGCGGCCCGCCATTGCTCCGGCTCGGCCGGGTCCTCGACGAAGGTCACCTCGACCCCGAGCTTGGGCAGGGTGTGCGCGAAGAGGTTCTGGGTGCCGCCATACAGGCTCGGGGAAGCCACGATGTGGTCCCCGGCTTCGGCCACGTTGAGGATGGCCAGGGTGACCGCCGACTGCCCGGAAGCGACCAATAAGGCTCCGACGCCACCTTCGAGGTCCGCGATGCGGTTCTCGACGACTTCGCTGGTCGGGTTGGTGATGCGGGTGTAGATCGGACCCAGATCGCTGAGGGCGAACCGGTTGGCCGCCTGGTCCGCATCATCGAAGACGAACGAGGTGGTCTGGTAGATCGGGAGGGCGCGGGCGCCGGTAGCCGCATCGGGGCTCTGGCCGGCGTGGATCTGACGAGTGGCGAAGGACCAAGACATGAGGGGCTCCAAAGAAGAGGTATGACGGGGGCAGCAGCGGCGCACACCGCGCTAGGGAAGGGGACTGCGAGGGGGCAGGTGCGAGGCACCGTGCCGGGGCGCTGAGCGGCACCGCATGGGTGGCTAGGTCAGCTGACCCGCATTCGGCGGGTGGCGGGGGTCTCCTGGAGCAGCGCGGCAGTCACATAGAGATGTGTAGCACCGCCGGATAACCGAAGTCAATTCGTCGAGAGGGCTTAGATCGGGGCCTGTGGTGAAGAAAATACGGTCATCTACACGTTAAGCGGCTGATGCTTCGGTCTTCCAGGAAACCGCCAGTCCGCCCGTCAGTGTCTCGAGGTCGTAGCGGTTCAGACCTTCGTAGTGCACCGTCCACAACTCGTCACCGATCACGAGGGTCCGCTCGGCCGGCGGGCTCCACTGTGTGCTGGAGTCGAACGTCGGCAGGCGCTCCCCTTCGATCAACTGCTGACCCTCCACGCTGCCGGTCACGACCCCGGCGAACTGCTCGGCGGACCCGTCGTCACCACATACCTCGTCGTTGTCGTCCTCACACGCCCAGTCGTAGATCTCGGCCGGCAGGAAGAACTGTCCGGTGGCGGGCCACGCGGTGAAGGCGCGGTGGTCGTATTCGACCGGTGAGTAGCCTCCCGGCCAGGTCAGCTGGTCGACCCGCTGTGGGTTGCTGAGGTCGCTGATGTCGAAGAGTGAGACCTGCAGTCCTTCTTCCGTCCCGCTGTCCGGGTCCGCTTCCTGGCCGATGCCCAGCAGCCGCGTGTCATCGAGCGGATGCAGGTATGCCGAGTAGCCCGGGATCTTCAGCTCGCCCGTGACGACCGGCTCGGTGGGGTCGGACGTGTCGATGAGATAGAGCGGATCGGTCTGCCGGAAGGTCACCACCGCCGCCAGCTCGGGGTTCAGGAACCGCACCGACGTGATCTGCTCGGTCTTGCCCAGGCCTCCGACCGAGCCGGTGATCGCCAGTTCTTCGTCCTGCTCGGCCAGCATGGTCAGGGTGGACTGCGACGCCTCAGGGCCCGAGTTCCAGGAGGCCCCGGATGTCGTGGCCACCCGGATGACGCCGTCGACTTCGCTCAGCGCGAACTGGTTGATCAACGTCCCGTCGACCTCACCCGAGGCGACGTAGTCGGTGCGCTCGGGATCGGAGATGTCGAACGTGTGCAAGGACGTCGAGATCGACCCATCTGCGGCGATCTGCGCCTCGAAGGGAGCCGCCCACCGTCCCCACGGGCTGGTCGCGACGATGAGTCGGTCGGTCGAGGCATAGATCGTCTCGCCGCTGGCGACCACGGCCACCGTGGAGCTGGGCGCGAGCGGTTGCGCGCCAGCCTCGGAGACGTCCAGCGTGATGACCGACAGGGTGGACCAGCCGCTGAAGATCGCAGGGCGGTTGACGTCGGAGCAGTCGGCCAGCGGCTGCACCTCGCCTCGCGACCCGTCGGGGGCGATCGTCTCCAGGTGGGGGATCCAGTCATCGATCGTCGAGTTGTCGACGATGGAGAGATTCTCTTGGGCGGCCTCGCGCTCCGCGGTGATCGACCCGTTCTTCGGAGAGGTGAAGCGCAACCCCGGGGGGTCACTTTCCAGCACGATCCGCACCGAGTCGTCGATCATCCGGGCGGACCGGTAGGAGCCCTCCATCCGGGTGGATCCGAGCACGGTCGGCGAGGTTGGGTCGCTGATGTCGATGCGGGTGATCGTCGTGCGCGGTGATCGCTGCCTGCCCGGGACCAGCGTGCTGTCCAGGCTGTCGTCGGACCCCTGGAGGGAGTCCACCCACGGCCTCCAGAAGGGACGCTCATCGGCCGTGCCGGTGCTGATCAACACGAGGGTGTCGCCGTTGAGCACAATCTCGGACTGGTACGCGCCTCTGGCCACGTCGTTGATATCGACCGTGCCGACGATCTCTCCGGCGGCGACGTCAACGATGTGCAGCCTGTCGCGAGCGACCGCGGCGATGATCTTTCCGTCGGTCTTGACGGTGTCCGCTTCGTCGACTCCCTCTTCCTGGTTGTTGGTCCCGGAGAAGTTCTCGTCCTCGCCGCCGGATTGCTGCGTCCCGCCGTCAGCCGCGAAGGATTCGTCGCTCCCGGCCGCGGCATCCTCCGACATCCCCGGCTCGGCGAACTCCATGCTTCCGCTCAGACCGTACGGGCCCACGAGGTCGCGGGCACCCTTGACGTAGTAGTCGAGCAGGTCCTCGCAGGAACTGAACGGCGCGAAGGCCACGGCACCCACAGCCGCGGGTGGCGCGGCGGGGGCGGGGCGGGCCGACTGGGTGGACTCACTCGGATCCGTCTGCGCGGAGCATGCGGACACGAACAGCGGGATGGCGAGCAGTGCTGGGAGATGTCGCATGGTGGGTCCCATTCAGCCTCGGTGATGAATGGAACTGGGACGCCATCAGCGTCCCGACGGTTCCACGCCAGCGCGACTCAGAGTGCCGGTGGCTCCTGCTCTGATCTGCTGCGAAGCAGGGAAAACAGGCCGAGGACGACCAACACCACCCCGGCTCCGACCACGACAGCCGGGGTCGCGATGGACCAGTCGATGACCAGATCGCCGAGCTGCAGGGTCACGATCACGGTGGCCAGTGCGAGGCACAGGATGCCGAGGACCACGGTGGTCCACGAGACCCCGGTGGGCCTGATCACGGACTCGCGCTCGGCGGGCTCGAAGCCCTGCCGGTCGCGGGGTCCTTGGGTGACGGGCTGAGTCGGGTCGTGCTGTGGCTCGGTCATGTCACTGCCTTTCGTCGGTGGTGATGAAGACCTGGCCGAAGCCGACCCGGGCGTCGATGGTGAGCTCGGTCGGACCGGTGCCGATCGTCGAGGTCTGTTGGATGCGGACGCCACCGTAGGAATCACCGTCTCGAGGCCCGGATCGGAAGCTCTCCGAAGAACTCGTGCCTCGATCGCCGACCGTGGGGTTGCTCTGCGTGAGGGGGACATCGTCGGCGATCAGCACCTGGCCCGCGCCGATGTCGGACTTGACCGTGACGGTCAGGTCTTCGGGCACGATGATCCGCATCTCCCCCACCCCGAGGTCGACGCTGACGGTATCCAGGTCGGTGCTCTGCAGGTCTGTGTCCTCGCCCTCGACCGTGCGGGGGTCGCCCACCGGCCCGGACAGGTCGAGCTGACTGAGGTTTAGGGTGGCCTGCCCTACCCCCCACTGGTAGTCGCGCATCTCGGATGTCGAGGTGGGCGACCATTCGACCTCCCCGCCGCCGCCGGTCCACCGCAGATCGGCGGGCAAGGGCGTGGTCACCAGTGCCGCGAGGGCGGCTAAGGCCGCGAGGAAGCCGACGAATCCGGCGCGTCTGCCGACGACGCCGAGGGCAACCAGGAGGGCGCCGAGCAGGGCGAGGCCGATCGCCCATCCCATCGTGAGTGGGTTGCCGCCCAGGCCCAGAGAGTCTGCCGACCAGGTCAGGCCGCCGACGACGATCAGCAGCGTCCCCGCCGCCAGGGCCGCGACGGCGCCGCCCCCGGACAGTCGTCGTCCCCGTCGCGGACCCGCCGGCGGCCGTCCTGCAGGACCGGCACCAAAACGCGTGGGGTCACTGGGTGGCGGTGGACCTTGCTCGCCCCCGCCAGCGTGGCTGCCCGGCCCCTCACTGGATGCCGGCGCCGCGGACATCGCCGGCGACGTGGTGTCGACCCCGGTGTAGCCGTAGTGGCTGACCATCCCGGGTGACGTCCTGGACGCCCAGGCCCGGTAAAGCACGTAGCCCAGCCCGGTGAGGACGATCAGTGCGAACACGGTGCCGCCGAACGAGTCCGAGATGCCGAAACCCCAGATCGGCAGGGTGCCCACGGTCACCAGTGTGGCCAAGATCAGCAGCAGAATCGAGCTGAAGGAGCCACCGCGCAGACCGCGTTCCAGGTGGGTGGACTCGGCTGAGTCCGGGATCAGCACCCAGGCGAGCAGATAAAGCGCCACGCCGAGCCCCAGGATCAGGCCGAGGACGATGAACGCGGCACGCACCACCAACGGGTCCAGTCCGATCCGGTGAGCGATTCCCGCGGCGACGCCGCCAAGCCAGCGATCCGGGGTGCGCCGGACATCGACGTCACGGAGTCGGTCGTACAGGTCACGGCCCTGCCTGGAGCCCTCCCGGTCGAAGGGTGGATAGGGCTCCGAGGGCGGCGGCTGGCCCTGGTCGGTGCTGGCGCCGGATGGGTTCTCGTCCATGACCTCAGCGTCCTCTGCCCGCTGCCGTCCCGCCATCAGGGTCGCCCCTGAACCGACCCTGATTTGTGCCCCGAGACCCCTGGCTCGGGCCCCTGATGGAATCAGGGATGAGTCAAGATGGTCTGGTGAGCCACCCCCAGTCCGCGTCGACGTCGGAGCCGGCGCGCCCCGTCTTGGTGCGTCCCGTGCACGGGCGGGTGATCGCCGGGGTGGCTTCGGGGCTCGCTGCTCACCTGCAGCTGAGCGTCGGGATGGTCCGGGTCGCGCTGATCCTGATGGCACTCGCCGGGGGAGCTGGCGTGGCCGGTTACGTCTTCCTGTGGGGACTCGTGCCCGAGGGCGACCCCAGGGCCATTCCTTCCTCGGGGCAGGGCTCGGTGCGCGGTCGTGCCCAGCCCGGGGCACCGAGCGCGGAATCGCCGACCTCGCGTGAGCGGACCCTGGGCAGGGCCGGCTGGATGGTGATCGGCGGCCTGGTGGTCGCGGCCCTCGGGGTGGCTGGGTGGCAGGGCCTCGCCATCGACGGCTCCTTCTGGCTGCCGGTGGTCCTGCTGGCCGCGGGCGCCGTCTTCGCGTGGTCTCAGCTCGACAGCAGGTCGCGTCGCGAGTCGATGCCGGATGACCCGACAGCACGGAGCTGGACCGTGGTGCGCGTGGTCGCGGGGGTTGCGCTGGCCGTCGTCGGGCTGGTCCTGCTGACCACCCGCGGCCGTGGGTTGGCCGACTTGTGGGACGTCGTGATCGCGGTGCTCGTGGTGCTCGTCGGGGTGGCGTTCATCATGACGCCGTATGCCGCCCGGCTGTGGCGGGATCTGCGGACCGAACAGACCGCCCGGGCCCGGGCCACCGAGCGGGCCGACATCGCGGCGCATCTGCACGACTCGGTGCTGCAGACGCTGACCCTGATCCAGCGACAGTCGGTCGACCCCCACGTCACCCGGTTGGCCCGCGCTCAGGAACGCGAGCTGCGGCAATGGCTGTTCGCCGGCAGTAACGAGGCTGAGGTCACGCTGGTCCGGGCGGCGACCGAGGCCGCCCACGACGTGGAGGACCGACACGGCATACCGATCGACCTGGTGCTGACCGGCGACTGCCCCCTGGATCCCGGCACGACCGCGCTCGTCGCCGCGCTACGGGAAGCCCTGGTCAACGCGGCCATCCACGGAGCACCACCGATCTCGGCATACCTCGAGGTCGGCCCCGGTCAGGTGGAGGCGTTTGTCCGTGATCATGGGGCCGGATTCGATCTCGACCTGGTGCCGGATGACCGGCAAGGGGTGCGCGAGTCGATCATCGGTCGGATGGCGCGCCACGACGGCACCGCCCACCTGCGGTTCATGGACACCGGCACCGAGGTCGGACTGTCCCTGCCCCGTCACCGCCCGCTCCCGGCCGAGAACATCGAGGTCTCCCGTGACGTCTGAACCCAGCGTCGCCATCCGTCTCGTCATGGTCGATGACCATCGGATCTTCCGGACGGGGGTGCGTGCCGAACTGACCGAGATCGCGCCGAGGCTCGACATCGTCGCCGAAGCCGGGACGGTCGACGCGGCCATTGCCGTCATTCGGCAGACCCGACCGGACGTGGTGCTCCTCGACGTCCACCTGCCCGGTGGCTCGGGCGGGGGCGGCGCCGACGTGCTGCGCGGATGCAGCGGCCTACAGACGGAGCACGGGGCCCCCGTTCGGTTCTTGGCGTTGTCCGTGTCGGACACCGCCGACGACGTGATCGCCGTGATCCGGGCCGGCGCGCGCGGCTACGTCACCAAGAGCATCATCGGCACGGATCTGGCCACCGCGATCACCCGGGTCGCCGACGGCGACGCCGTCTTCAGCCCACGCCTGGCCGGTTTCGTGCTGGATGCCTTCGGAGCCACCGCGGGGGAGATTGCCGAGATCGACGAGGAACTCGACCGGTTGAGCAACCGTGAACGGGAGGTGATGCGGTTGATCGCCCGCGGCTACCAATACAAGGAAGTCGCCAAGGAGCTGTTCATCTCGATCAAGACGGTGGAGACCCACGTCTCCTCGGTGCTGCGCAAGCTCCAGCTTTCCTCGCGGCACGAGCTGACCGCATGGGCCATGGACCGCCGCCTGCTGTGAAGGGCGAGCCGCGGGTCTGACCGTGCCCGCCTACAGGTTGATCATGTGCCCGGCGATGCCGTGCACGGCTTCCTTGACCGACTCGCCGAGGGTGGGGTGGGCGAAGACGTTGCGGGCCACCTCGTCGGCGGTCAGGTCGAAGCGCTGAGCCAGGGTCAGCACGGGCAGCAGCTCGGTCACGTCGGGGCCGATCAGGTGGGCGCCGACGATCTCGTTGAACTCCTTGTCGGCGATGACCTTGACGAACCCGATCGGCTCGCCAAGCCCGGCGGCCTTGCCGTTGGCGCTGAACGGGAACTTGGCCACCGTGACGTCATACCCCTTGTCCTTGGCCTGCTCCTCGGTGTATCCCATCGAGGCGACCTGAGGCTGGCAGTAGGTCGCACGCGGGACGAAGTCGTAGTTGATCTCCATCGTCTCTTCACCGGCGATGGTCTCCGCGGCGACGATGCCCATGGCCTCGGCGTTGTGCGCAAGCATCAGCTTGGCGGTGACGTCACCGATGGCGTAGACGCCGTCCACGTTCGTGCGTCCGCGCCCGTCGATGGCGATGGCACCTCGTTCGGTGACCTCCACGCCGATGTCCTCCAGGCCGAAGCCCTCGATTCGGGGGACGAATCCGATCGCCTGCATCACCTTGTCGGTCTCCAGCGTCTGCGACTCGCCACCGTCGGCCGGTGAGACAGTGACCTTGACCTTGTCGCCGGAGTCGTCGATCTTCTCGACCTTGGTCGACGTCATCATCTTCACGCCGAGCTTCTTGTAGTGCTTGGCCAGTTCCTTGGAGACTTCCGGGTCCTCCAGCGGCACGATCCGGTCCAGGAACTCCACGATCGTCACGTCCACGCCGAAGTTGGCCATGATGTAGGCGAACTCCACCCCGATGGCCCCCGACCCCGCGATCACGATGCTCGCGGGCAGCTCCTCGGTGAGGATCTGCTCTTCGTAGGTCACGACGCGCTCGGACAGCTCGGTGCCCGGGATGAGCCGGGTGTAGGCGCCGGTGGCGATGATGAGGTTGTCGAAGGTGAGCTCGGCGCTCTCGCCTTCGTTCAGGTCGACCTTCATCGACGTCGGGCTGGTCAAGGTGCCCCACCCATCGACCTCGGTGATCTTGTTCTTCTTCATCAGGTAGTGCACACCCTTGACGATGCCCCCTGAGACCTGGCGGCTGCGCTTGAAGGTCGGGCCGAAGGCCATGGTCGCGTCGCCTTCGATGCCGAACTTCTTCTTCTCGTGCTGCAGCGTGTGTGCCAGCTCGGCGTTCTTCAGCAGCGCCTTGCTCGGGATGCAACCCACGTTGAGGCACACCCCGCCCCAGTACTTCTTCTCCACGACCGCGACCGTCTTGCCCAGTTGAGCAGCGCGGATCGCCGCGACATACCCACCAGGTCCGGCGCCCAGGACAACAACGTCATAGTGATCAGCCATGGCGTCAGTATGCCGTGTGCGGACATTCTGGTCATCCCTGACTGGCTGCGATCCCGGGGTGGAGGATAGAGGGCATGAGCAACCACGAGCAGGTCGTCAGCGAGAGCATCATCATCGATGCCCCAGTCCGCCCCATCTTCGACATTCTGGCTGACCCGCGTCAGCATTCCCGGATCGATGGCTCAGGGTCGGTGCGGGGATTCATCACCGGCCCGGACCGGCTCAGCGACGGGGCGCAGTTCGGGGCTCGGATGAAGTTGTTCGGTCTTCCCTACCGGATCACCAACCAGGTGGTGGAGTTCGAGGAGGACGCTCGGATCGCCTGGCGGCATTTCGGAGGGCATCGGTGGCGCTACCTGCTGGAGCCGATGGAGGATGGCGCGACCCGGGTAACCGAGCAGTTCGACTACTCGCGGCATACCGGTCTGGGTGCCCGCGGCATCGAAGCGGCGAAGTTCCCGGCCCGGAATCGCAGCGGCATCCAACAGACCCTGCTCAAACTAAAAACCTCGGCCGAGGGCGACGCCGGCTGATGTCGCCTGGCCTTCATGACGACGCGGGTCGGGCCACCACGAAGACACGGCGGAACGGCAACACCACGCCGTGG
>JBASAZ010000135.1:0-10487 GCA_049650845.1 Ornithinimicrobium sp. | reverse complement strand
CGACAACCACACGCGCGCCTTCCCGGCCACCCCGCCCCCCGGGCGTGCCCGTCAGAGCCCCCGCGGCCCCGCACCGTGGCTGGAGATCGACGGCGAGCGCAAGCCGCTGCATACGGCGGTCACAATGCTCGGCCGGGACGAATCGGCCACGATCGTGATCGATGACCCGGGTGTCAGCAGGCGGCACGCCGAGATCCGGGTGAGTCACGACGGACCGCACCTGCAGGTCCTCATTCGGGACGCCGGATCCACTAACGGCACCTTCCTGAACGGCGACCAGATCGGCACCGAAGAGCTGAGCGATGGTGACCGGATCACCATGGGTCGCAGCACGCTCACGTTCCACCTGGATCGGACCTGATGAGCGAGCTCACCCTTAATGTCGTGCGCCTTGGACTGCTGGCCCTGCTGTGGGCGTTCGTGTTTTCCATCGTCGGTGCCCTGCGCTCCGACCTCTACGGCACCCGAGTGCTCAGCCGCGCGGGCAGCCCCCGCCGCAACGAAACCAAGCCCGCGAAGTCGCCGAAGGCACCCAAGAACAAGTCCTCCCTGCCCACCCATCTTGCGGTGGTCGCCGGGTCGCTGCGCGGCACCACCGTCCCGCTCAACGAGTCCGGTGTCCTGATCGGGCGCAACCCCGAATGCAGCCTGGTGCTGACCGACGACTTCGCCTCTGGACGCCACCTGCGGGTCTATCCCGGCCAAGACGCGTGGTATGCCGATGATCTGGAATCCACCAACGGCACCTTCGTCAACCAACGAAGGATCGACACCGGAGCCAGACTCGACCTGGGCGCCCAGATCCGGATCGGTCAAACGATCATCGAGCTGCGACGGTAGGACCTCATGTCTATCGCCCTGCGGTATGCCGCTCGGTCCCATATCGGGCTCGGCACCAAGTCGCGCAACGAGGACTCGGCCTACGCCGGGCCGGAGTTGTTGGTGCTCTGCGACGGGATGGGCGGGCACGCCGCCGGAGACGTGGCCAGCTCGTTGGTCGTGGGGGAGCTGGTGCACCTGGACGGTGACGCCGACGGCGCCGACGACATGCTGGACGTGCTCAAGGACAGCATCTCAGCGGCCAACGACCGACTCGCCGAGGTCGGTCACGAGTCCAACGACGCCAGCGGCATGGGCACGACCTGCATCGCGATGCTGCGCTCGGGGAGCAAGCTGGCCGTGGCCAACATCGGTGACTCACGGGCCTATCTGCGCCGCGGCACCCGGGTCACCCAGATCACCCGCGACCACTCGTTCGTGCAGCAGCTGCTCGATGAGGGCCGAATCAGCAAGGAAGAGGCCGTCCACCACCCGCAGCGGTCGCTGGTCACCCGGGTTCTCACCGGCCGCGAAGAGGATCAGCCGGACCTGACGGTGCGCGAGCTGCGCCCCGGTGACCGGCTGATGCTGTGCTCGGACGGGGTCACCGACTACGTCGCCGAGGACACCGTGGCCGACATCCTGCGCGCCCAAGGCAGCGCCGGCGACATCGCGGACCAGCTGATCGCCATCTCCCTGCGCGCCGCGGCCCGCGACAACATCACCGTCGTGGTGGCCGACGCGGTCGAGGACGACGGCACCACCGGGCCGCAGGTCGTCGGCGCAGCCAGTGAGCGTCGGGGCAACGCGCTGCTGCGCGAGCACGGCAACCGCGCCAGCCCCGCAGCCAAAGCGGCCGCCCTGTCGCGGCACACCCACGACGAGCCCGAGGCCCCGCTGCTCGCCGAGGAGGGCCGCACCGGCGTCTGGGTTTGGCTCCGCCGGTTCGTCGTGACCTTGGCGGCACTGGCCGTCATCGCCGCCGCGGGCTGGGGGTCCTACGTGTGGAGCCAACAGCAGTACTTCGTCGGCGAGTCCGAGGGCAATGTCACGATCTTTCGCGGAGTGGCCCAGGACCTCGGACCCTGGACGCTATCTCGCCCGGTCGGGGTGACCGACGTGCCGGTGGACGCGCTGCCCGCCTACTACCAGGAACGCGTCGGGGCCACGCTGTCGGCGGACGACCAACGCGACGCCGAGGCCATCGTCACCGAGTTGCGCAGCCTCATCGAACGGGACTGCACGCCCATCCCGGTGATCCCACCTGACCTCGGTCAGTCCGGGGGTCGATCCCTGCCGCTGCCGCCGAACACCGAGCCGGTGCCGAGCCAAGCACAGACCGTGTTGCCCGACGGGTGTGAGCCGTGAGCATCGTGACCGACGTCCGCCCGCCGACCGGCCGGTTGACCGAGCTCTTTCTGCTGCTCTTTGCGGTGGGCATCGTGCTCCTGGCCTACGTCAACGTGGCGTTGGCCACCTCTGGGACGATCCCGGCCAACCTGGTCGCGCAGTCGGTCGGTTTCGTGGTGATCACGCTCGCCTTCCACGTGGTGATCCGCTGGAAGGCGCAGTATGCCGACCCGCTACTCCTGCCGATCGCAACCCTGCTCAACGGCCTGGGGCTGGTGATGATCCACCGGATCGACATCGGCCAGGGCCGCGAGCTGGCCCAGGGCGTGGCCACCCGGCAGCTGATGTGGAGCGCGCTGGCGATCGTGCTGGCCGCCGTCGTGCTGTTCGTGATCCGCGATCACCGTGTGCTGCGCCGCTACACCTACCTCGCGATGGCGGCCGGCTTCGTGCTGCTGTTGCTGCCGATGTTGCCGTTCATCGGCTACGCCGAAAACGGTTCCCGGCTCTGGATCAAGGTCGCCGGCTTCACCTTCCAGCCCGGTGAGATCGCCAAGATTGCGCTGACCGTGTTCTTCGCCGGATACCTGGTGCAAACCCGCGATGCGCTCTCCCTGGTCGGCACGCGGATCCTGGGACTGCAACTGCCCCGAGGGCGGGATCTGGGGCCGCTTCTGGCCGCGTGGGGACTGTCTGCGGTGATCCTGATCGCCCAACGCGACCTCGGCTCCTCGCTGTTGTTCTTCGGCCTGTTCGTGGCGATGCTCTATCTGGCCACCGAGCGGATCTCCTGGGTCATCATCGGGCTGTCGCTGTTTGCCGCCGGCTCCTACGTCGCGTGGATGTTGTTCTCCCACGTGCAGACCCGGGTGGACCTCTGGCTCGACCCGTTCAAGCCTGGGCTCAGCGACCAGGTCGCCAAAGGCTTGATGGGTATGGCGCACGGCGGGCTTTTCGGGACTGGACTGGGCGAGGGCTACCCGCAGGAGACGTACTTCGCCAACAGCGACTACATCATGGCCAGCTTCGGTGAGGAACTCGGGATGATCGGGCTGTTCGCGATGATCCTGCTCTACGCACTGCTCGTCGAACGTGGCCTGCGCACCGCGATCGGCGCCCGGGAAGGATTCGGCAAGCTGCTTGCCGCGGGACTGGCCTTCTCGATCGGACTGCAGTGCTTTGTGGTCATCGGTGGGATCACCCGGGTCATCCCGCTGACCGGGCTGACCACTCCGTTGCTATCGGCCGGGGGGTCGTCGTTGATCGCCAACTGGATCATCATCGCGCTGTTGCTGCGGATCTCCGATCACGCCCGGCGACCGGTGTCCGAGCGCGTCCCGGAGGCCGAGCACCCCGCCGAAGCCGAGCTGCGGGCCAGCCGATGAACACACCGATCCGCCGACTGGCGCTGTTGGTCTTCGCGATGTTCTCCGCGTTGCTGCTCGCCACGACATACATCCAGTTCGTCCAGGCCGACGAGCTTGCCGACCGGCCCGCCAACCGCCGGACCCTGGTCGAGAACTACAGCCGGGATCGGGGTGCGATCCTCATCGACGGCACAGCGATCGCCGACTCGGAGCGCACCGACGATGACTTGAAGTGGATCCGCACCTACCCCCAGGGCCGGCTGTATTCGCACATCACCGGCTACTACTCCTTCATCTACGGCGCAAACGGGGGCCTGGAACGATCCAACAACGCGCTGCTGTCGGGCACCGCCGACTCGTTGTTCTATCGCAGGATCGTGGACCTGGTGACCGGCACCCCACCGAAAGGTGCTGCGCTGGAGCTGACCATCGACCCGCAGGTGCAGCAGGCAGCCGAGCAGGCCCTGGGCGATCGGCGGGGAGCGGTGGTGGCGCTGGACCCCCGAACCGGGGCCATCCTCGCCCTGGTCAGCCACCCGCAATACGACCCGAACGAGCTGGCCTCGCACCGACTGGAAGCGGTCCAGGAGTCCTACGAGTCGCTGAACGCCGACTCCGCACAACCGTTGATCAATCGGGCCATCGGCGGCGACCTCTACCCACCCGGCTCGGTGTTCAAGCTGGTCGTGGCCGCAACCGCCCTGGAGTCGGGTGAGTACACCGCCGACTCCCCGTTGCAGGGACCACAGCGCTACACCTTGCCGGGCACCGACACCCAGCTGCCCAACTTCGAGGGCGGCACCTGCGGACCGACCGACGAGGTCAGCCTCGCCGACTCCATCCGGGTCTCCTGCAACACCTCGATGGCGTGGCTGGCCGGTCGACTGGGAGCGGACGCCCTGCGAAACCAGGCCGGCAAGTTCGGATTCGGGCAGTCCGTTGCGGTTCCCATGCCGGTCACCCCCAGCGTCTATCCGATGGATCCGGACCCGGCCCAACTCGCGTTGACCGGGATCGGGCAGTTCGAGGTGCGAGAGACCCCGATGCAGGTCGCGATGATCTCGGCCGCGATCGCCAACCAGGGCGTGCAGATGAACCCATTCCTGGTCGACAGCGCTCGCGACAGCGACCTCGACGTGATCAACGAGACCGATCCCAAAGAGTTCGCCACCCCCATTTCGTCGCAGACCGCTGACACCCTGCGCGACATGATGACCGAGGTTGTCGACAACGGTTCCGGGCGGGCGGCCGCAATTTCGGGCGTGAAGGTGGCCGGCAAGACGGGCACCGCAGAGTTCGGCACCGATGGGGCCGCGCACGCGTGGTTCACCGGGTTCGCTCCGGCCGATGACCCGCAGATCGCGATGGCCGTCGTCGTCGAAGCCGCCAGCGGAGACTGGACCGGGGAGAGCGGTGGCCGGGTGGCCGCGCCCATCGGACGTGCGGTGTTGCAGGCGGGGATCACCAATGAGTGACGAGGAGACCAGGGGCGACAACGGGGCCGAGACCAGGGGTGACAACGGGACCGACAAAGCACAGGAAACCGAGGGAACACCGGTACCCGAGGCGGCACAGCGACCCCAGGCAGCACAGCGGACCGGGGCAGGCGGGGGGGCCCGCGAGATCACTGTCCCCAGCACCGAAGAGGACTTCGCCGCGCCCCGGGTGTTGGGTGGTCGCTACGAGGTCGGCGAGTTGATCGGCCGCGGCGGGATGGCCGAAGTCCACCTCGGCCACGACCTGCGTCTGGGGCGGGCCGTCGCGATCAAGATCTTGCGCAACGACCTGGCTCGGGATACCTCGTTCTTAGCCCGCTTCCGGCGTGAGGCCCAGGCGGCCGCGGGCCTCAACCACCCAGCGATTGTCGCCGTCTACGACTCCGGGGAGCAGGAGGTTCGCGAGTCTGGTGGTGCACCCCTGCAGGTGCCCTACATCGTGATGGAGCGGGTCGAGGGGCGCACCCTGCGTGAGGTCCTCAACGACGAGCGGGTGCTGGACCCCGACGAGGCGGCCCGGATCACCGGTTCGGTCTTGGCCGGCCTGGACTATGCCCACGAGAAGGGCATCGTGCACCGGGACATCAAACCGGCCAACGTCATGGTCAGCCGCGGTGGCGCAGTCAAGGTCATGGACTTCGGCATCGCTCGGGCCCTGGCCGATACGGCAGCCACCATGACCCAGACCCAGTCGGTCCTGGGCACGGCGCGGTATCTGTCCCCGGAGCAGGCCCAGGGCAACCCGGTCGATGCACGCTCCGACCTGTACTCGACCGGTTGCTTGCTCTACGAGCTGCTCAGCGGGCGCACGCCGTTCCAGGGCGACCCCGTGTCGCTGGTATATCAGCACCTGGGTGAGCCGCCCAAGCCTCCTTCGACGTACCAGAGCGATTTGCCCGAGGCCTTCGACGCCATCGCCCTGCACGCGTTGGCCAAGACACCTCAGGCGCGATACCAGAGCGCGGCCCAGTTCCGCGACGACTTGATGGCGGCCCGCGCGGGACGACCCATCAGCGGCCGAGCAGCCGCGACGTTGGCTCAGGCGCGTGGCATCGCAACGGGTGGAGCCGCGGGTATGGCGGCCGGCGGGTTAGCCGGTGGGGCCGCGGGCGCAGTGGCCGGTCGGCACCATTCCGCAGCGGCCACCGAGGCGATCCCGACCCGGCCCGGTGCTGGGGGCACTGGAGCCGGAGCCGGCGGGTCTAGAGCCGGTGGACCCGGGTCATCGAGCCGTGGGGGTGGAGCAGCTGCGACCGGGGACGGCGCGCGATCGGCCGGAGCCTCGGGGCAGTTCTTCTCCGGGGCCGACGACGAGCAGACCGACGAGATCCCGGTCCGCGAGGAACGGCATACCGGGGGGTATTGGATGCTCGGAGCCCTCGGTCTGCTGGCGTTGGCTGCTGTGGCCTTCGTGGTCTTCCAGGTGTTGAGCCCGGGCGCCGACGAGGAGGTCGCCCAGGTCCAGGTGCCCTATCTGGTCACGATGACGCAAGGGCTGGCGGAGACGTCGTTGGCTGACAGTGGTCTCGTCGCGCGGGTGGAGCAGGAGAAGTCCACCAAGCCCGAGGGAGAGGTCATCGAGCAGGACCCGTCGGCGAACGTCCAGGTTGACGCCGGCTCCGAGGTCACGATCGTGGTCTCCAGCGGACCGGACGCCATCGTCATCCCCGACGTCGAGGGGTTTTCCGAGAACGAGGCTCGGACGCGTCTCGAGGGCGAAAGCCTCATGGCCGCCGCAGTGACCGAGGAGGTGAATGACGCCGACTTCGCCCAAGGCGAGGTCGTGGCGACCGATCCGGCGATCGGTCAGTCGATCAACCCCGACACAGAAGTGACGTTGATCTTGGCCAGTGGCAAGGTCGACGTGCCCAACGTGGTCGGCGAGGAGCAAAGCGACGCCGTCCTCCAGCTGCGGGAGTCCAACCTGGATCCAGTGACCACGTTCAAAGAGTCCAGCGAGTCCTCACCCGGCACCGTGCTGGAGCAGTCCATCAAGGGCGGCGAGGAGGTCGATTACGACACCCGGATCACGCTGACCATCGCCACCTCGCCCGTCCCGACGGTCACCCGGACCCAGACTCAGACCACCACCATCACGGAGACGCCCTCGGCGACAGCGCCGACCACCCCGACCGAGCCGTCCGACGAACCGACGACTGACCCACCCACCGAAACCGACCCACCCACCGACACCGATCCACCCGCGGATACGTCAACCGAGACGGGCGCCCCGTAATGAAAGCAGCGACGCAGTCAGGGACGTCGGCTGTTCTCGCCCTAGCCGTCCCGCGTTTCGGCCGGTTCGGTCGATTCGCTGGAGTCGCTCGGTGCGTTTGAGTCGCTCGGTTCGTTAGCCGCGCCGGTGCCGGCCAGTCGCACGTACTCCGTGGGGGGAGCGCTGGCGAAACCGGGCAGGTCCACGCTGGACAGGGTCTCGACGACGTATCCCAATCCCAGAGTCTTCGACCAGCCGCGGTAGTTCTCCACGATCGGGTCTTGCTCCAACGACGTCCTCAGCTTCTCGACGTCGCCGATGGCGGTGATCGTGTAGGGCGGTGAATACACCCGGCCCTGCAGATACAACGTATTGCCGACGCACTGGACCGCGCTGCTGGCGATGATCCGCTGGTCCTGGATCATCATTGCCTCGGCGCCGCCGGCCCACAGAGCATTGACCACCCCTTGCACGTCCTGCTGGTGCACCACGACATCGTCGACGTTGTATCCCTCAGGCAACGTGTCCAGGGTGTAACCGGCATCGTCCAACGTGACCTGCACGGCCGGACCACGAACGGGACCCAGCCCCAGCACGGGGGCCAAGGCGTCCGCTTGCCGGCTGATCTGGGTGGTCAGCACCGACGTGCTGTTGGAGCGTTCCAGCTTCTCGACTTCACCCGACAGCGCCCCGACCTCATCGGTCAGTTCCTCCACTGCGGCGTTACGTTGCTCGATGAGCCCGGGGAGGTCTGCCGGCTCGGTCGCGGTCAGCGGCTCAGTTCGAGCCAACGCGGCCGACGTGCCAAAGATGAGCCCAGCCGCCAGAGCCATCACCGGCACGGCATACCGGTAGCGGTTACGACGACGCGCGGCAACCGTGTTGGTCGGTGGGCTGAGGTCGGCGGTCATGGCATTCCAGGATAACGGGTGCTGACCCCCTATCCTGTGACCTAACCGTTGCCGAATCAGGAGTGTGCCGTGCCGGAGTCACAGGACCGCCCGGGGCCGAAAAAGTCGCCGCGCTCGAAGTCGGGCAACCCCGCGACCCGCCGCGAGGCCATGGGCCGTCCCGAGCCGAAGAAGCAACGCATCGGCAACCCTGAATGGTTCGCGCCGGTGATGTCGGCGTTGATGATCCTCGGCACGCTGTGGGTGGCCACGTTCTATATTTCCGCCGGGTCGTATCCGATCGGATCGATCGGCTACTGGAACCTCGGCATCGGGATGAGCCTGATCATGGCGGGGTTCGTCATGTCCACCCGCTGGAAGTAGCGGTCCACGCTGCAGCCCGCGGCATACCCGGCGCGGGCGCCCACGCTCCAGCCGACATCACACCCGGCGCGAGCATCAGAAGTGCGGACTTCAGACGTGCCTATTCGAGGTTGTGCACACGTCATCCACAGAACTGGGGATAACTACAGTCGTGTAAGTCAGGATGATCGGGCCGGCGCTGGTCGGGCTGGCTCAGAAACCTTGCACGAGCCAAATCCGCCACGCGGCAGCCGCGATCACCACGACCGTCACCACGGCGAACCCAGGCCATTGCAACCGGCGCTTAGCCAAGGCCGCAGCGTCTCGACCCGGGGCCGCGGTATAGGCGAGGATGCCGGCGAGCGCAGCGCCCGTCAGCGCACCGCCGAAGTGAGCCTGCCAGGCGATGCTGGGCAACACGAAGCCCAGGACGACGTTGATCAGCAGCAAGGCGATGATCCCGCCGATCTCCCGGCCCATCCGCCAGTTCAGGACCAGTACGGCCGCGAACAGTCCGAAGACCGCCCCCGAGGCCCCAACCACCGAGGTGAACCACCCTTGCGGCACCGTGGCCAGCACCACAACGCCGGCGGACCCACCCAATGCGCTGACCAGATACAGCAAGACGAAGCGCAGCCGTCCCAGCATCGGCTCGAGGTATCCGCCGATGATGTAGAGGGCGAACATATTGAACGCGATGTGGGTGATGGATCCCGGCGAGTGCAGAAACGCCGTGGTCAGGGCGCGCCACGGCTGAGCAACGGCCAGATGCGGGCTGAACAACAGATCCGAGGTGAGAGCTGGACTCACCCGTTGACCCACGTAGACCACCACAGAGATCGCGATCAGGGTGTAGGTGGCCTGGGGCCGTTCGGAGCCCGATCGCACAGGCGCACCGAACCGCGACGTGACCCGCGGTGCTTCCTTGGCCGCTTGGGCCACGCAGTCCACGCACTGGATGCCGACCGCCGCTGGTCGCTGACACTGCGGACAGGTCGGGCGGCCGCAGCGTTGGCAACGGACGTAGGCGACCTGATCCGGATGACGCGGACACACCGGCGGCGCGTCGCTAGTCATGACTCATCTCACTGAAGCAGCACAGTCGCAATGGAGTTCACAGACGAGTGTTCACAAGTGGACGTTCACGAGCGAGTGTTCACGGGCGCGTTGCTCGTGGTCCCGTCAGCGGCGGACACGTCACCGACAGACACGTCAATCACGGACACATCACTCACGGACACGTCATTCACTAACACTGACGCTCTCGATCGTCACCGGGTCGGTCGGCTTGTCACCGCGACCCGTCGGCACCGCGGCGATCTTGTCGATCACGGCCCGGCTGTCCGCGTCCGCAGCCTCACCGAAGATGGTGTGCTTGCCCTGCAGCCAGGGGGTTGGCTCCACCGTGATGAAGAACTGCGAACCGTTGGTTCCCTTGCCCATGCGCTTGCCGGCATTGGCCATGGCCAAGATGTAAGCCGAGGAAAAGTCTTTGTCGGGGCTGATCTCGTCATCGAAGGTGTAGCCGGGCCCACCGACGCCTTCGCCCACCGGGCAACCCCCCTGGATCATGAATCCAGGGATGATCCGGTGAAAGATCAGGCCGTCGTAGAACCTGTCCGGGTTCGATCGGCCGGCGTCGTCGGAGTATTCCTTGGTGCCTTCGGCCAACCCCACGAAGTTGGCCACGGTCTTGGGTGCGTGATCCGGGAACAGCGTCATCGCGATGTCGCCATGGTTGGTATGCAGCGTCACATTCATGCCGCCCATCCTCCCACGGGGCTCGGACCACCCCGCGACACGTGGGCCGACACAGCCTCCCAGGTGGCTTGGGGACGGCAGACAAGGCAAGATGGCACTTGCCCGAAACCACAGGAGGATTCCACGTGTTCTTTCGCACCAAGACTGACGTGGCCAAAGACAAGGCCACAAAGAAGGCAAAATCTGCTGGCGACACCGTCGCTGCTCACGGCGAAAGCGTCAAGAG
>JBASAZ010000134.1:0-4498 GCA_049650845.1 Ornithinimicrobium sp. | reverse complement strand
GGCGGATGGTGTCGGCCTCGTTTGGCTGAGCCAATGGCGCTCAATGGCGGCGGATAGACGCATGTCCGGCGGGAGCGTTTCCCTGCCCGCCTCCGATGGTGATCAGCGCCGGTGTTGGTCCAGCGGTAGATGGACCAGAATCGCTCGAGTACCCTCTGGGGCACCAGATCGAAAGGGGATCCCGTGAACCGTCCGGCTAGCGCATCTGTCGTATTCGTGGCTTGTTCAGTGGTTGCTGGGTGCGCGGGAGGGGCGCAGCCAAGTGACACTGCAGTTCCTACAACCACGGTCACAGCGACCGTAACGGCAACAGCCACTGCAACGGTCACAGAAACTGTCGAACCGCCGAGCCCTGCTGCAGCAGATCCGGAAGACCTTCCAAGCCCGGAGGAGTTCGCCATAGACGTCCGGACTACCGAGAAGAAGTGTTACGGATCCGCCGGCTGCAACGTGACAGTTTCGATTGACCCGTCCTACATCGGAGTCGACCCACTGCCCGAGGCCTTCGAGGTCACCTATGAGATCCGCGGCGGTGAAGACGGCCCGCAAGTGAATACGTTCTCCGTCGAAGGGGACACAATCAGCTATGACAGTGAGGAAAGCCTGAGTACGTCGTCCTCCGATACGGAACTCGAGGCCGTCGTGACGGAGGTCTGGTCCTAGACAAGGGATGAGCCGTTTACCGCAGGCGGATAGGCGGCGAAATGGAACGGGTCCATGACTGCCGGGGTACGCACCAAGTCTTCCCCAATGCCTGGCGTTGCTCGGCTGGGAAGAACCTCCCCGTCGTTCTAACCGCTGAAGAGGGTTTCGTGACACCCCCCTTCGATGGCCGCGACACACCTGTGTTGGCCGTTCGTCCACTGTACGGAACTGGCGAACATTGGGTCGTGGAACAGACTCAACGCAAAGTCCCGCTCGAGGCGTCGACACCCACCACCCAAGCGTCCTTCGATCCTTGGCCATAGTGTCTGCTCTGCCCTCGCCAGATCAACAGGTCCGTCACCGAATTCTGCCCTGAACTCTTCCAGCACGACGCCGAGGAGAAGTGGCCAGTCGGCACGGTGGTAGTCGCAGCGCTGCCCCTCACCACACGAACACCGAAACAGGCATGTGGGCGCCAAATCACTCAAGTCGGCGATCCAGATATTCAAGCGCTAGTCACTCCATCATCGTGCCAGAGGCTTGGGCCAACACCGAAAGACTTGCTGGCTGCAATTCCCGTCACTGTTGCCTACGCGGCGGAAAGACTCACCTCGTTACGACCGAGATTGTGTCGACGGCACGTGAAAACTGACCCCGTAGCGGCAAAGTAAAACTGACCCTTTGCCGAGATCCTGTCCTTGTTGTCGAGGATGGGAGGAAGCGGGTGTTGGACGTGGAGGATTGGGCTGAGATTCGCCGGTTGCACGGTAGTGAGGGCATGCCGATCAAGGTGATCGCGCGGGCGATGGGGTGTTCGAAGAACACGGTGAAGCGGGCGTTGGCTGCTACAGGGCCGCCGGTGTACTCGCGGCCGGGGCGGGGTTCGATCGTGGACCCGGTTGAGCCGGCGATTAGGGAGTTGTTGAGGGCCTGGCCCACGATGCCGGCGACAGTCATCGCGGAGCGCATCGGGTGGACACGCTCGATCCGGGCGTTGCGGTATCGGGTGGCTGAGCTGCGGCCGACGTATTTGCCGCCGGACCCGGCCTCGCGCACCACGTACGTGCCAGGTGAGTTGGCGCAGTTCGATTTCTGGTTTCCACCGGTCACAATCGCGGTGGGTTGGGGCCAGGAGCGGACCCCGAAACAGTTGCCGGTGCTCACGATGGTCAGCGGGTACTCCAGGTGGCGATCAGCAGTGTTAGTCCCGACCCGCGGCGAAGAAGATCTGTACGCCGGGTGGTGGCACAACTTGGATGCATTGGGTGGGGTGCCGCGGGCGTTGGTGTGGGACGGCGAAGGTGCTGTGGGCCGGTGGCGGGCCCGCAGGGTCGAGCTCACTGGCGCCTGTCACGCCTTCCGGGGGGTCCTGGGCGCGAAAGTGATCGTGTGCAAACCCGCTGATCCCGAGGCTAAGGGCCTGGTCGAACGTTTCCATGACCACCTGGAGCGTTCCTTCTTGCCGGGACGAGCGTTCGCGTCACCGACCGATTTCAACACTCAACTCTCGGCCTGGGTCGCATTGAGTAACACCCGGAAGATGCGGGTGTTGGGGTGTTCCCCAGCGGATCGGGTCCAAGCCGACCGGGCGGCGATGATGGCTTTGCCGCCGGTGGCTCCGGTGACGGGTTGGGCTGCTTCGACGCGGTTGCCGCGTGACTATTACATCCGGTTGGATTCCAACGACTACTCGGTCCACCCGAAGGTGATCGGTCGCCGGATCGAGATCCGCGCCGACACGACCACGGTGCGCGCGTGGTGTGGCGGTGAGCTTGTCGCTACCCACGACCGGTGCTGGGCTAGACACCAAACGATCAGCGACCCGGACCACCTGGCCGCGGCAAAAGGGGCAAGGTGGCACCGATCCCACCTGGAATCAGCACCAGGGGCCCAGGAAGTGGCCGTGCGGGACTTGTCCGCCTACGACGTCGCGTTCGGTATCGATGGCGGAGTCGCTTGATGGCCACTACCAGCACTGACACCAGTTCCCACCTGGAGTATCTGACTCGGGTGTTGAAAGCACCTACGCTGCGCGATTCGATCCCGAGGTTGGCTGATCGAGCCCGGGAGCAGTCCTGGACCCATGAGGAGTTCCTGGCCGCGTGTTTGCAGCGTGAAGTCGCAGCCAGGGAAGCCCACGGTGGGGAAGGGCGGATCCGTGCCGCGAAACTCCCAGCCCGCAAATCGTTAGAAGAGTTCGACTTCGAGCACGCACGCGGGCTCAAACGCGATCAGATCACACACCTGGGCGCCTTGGACTTCGTCGTGGCCAAAGACAACGTCGTGTTCCTGGGCCCGCCGGGCACGGGGAAGACCCATTTAGCGACCGGGATAGCGATCCGAGCCTGCCAAGCCGGGCACCGGGTGCTGTTCGCGACCGCCTCAGAATGGGTCGACCGCCTCGCCGCAGCCCACCACGACGGGACACTGCAAGCCGAACTCCGGAAACTGACGCGCTACCCACTGCTCATCATCGACGAGGTCGGGTACATCCCCTTCGAGCCCGAAGCCGCGAACTTGTTCTTCCAGCTCGTGTCAGCCAGATACGAACGCGCCTCGCTGATCGTCACCAGCAACAAACCCTTCGGACGATGGGGCGAAGTCTTCGGTGACGACGTCGTCGCGGCTGCAATGATCGACCGCCTCGTGCACCACGCCGATGTCATCGCGCTCAAAGGCGACTCCTACCGGCTCAAAGGTCGAGACCTCGGCCGCGTCCCCGCGGCCATCAACCAAGAACAAAACTGACATGCAAGGGGTCCGTTTTACTTTGCCGCTCAAGGGTCAGAATTAGCTTGCCGTTGACAGATTGCAGTGGCACGGAGATCGTCCCGTTTGGGGTGATAGCAGGGCGCGGAGCCGCTGTGCTTTTCGGAGAACGTGGCGAGCGACGAGCCTGTTGAGATAGGTGACGTCGGTGTTGCCATTGAGCTCGAACTTCACCCGGCCCAACCACCAGAACCAGAGCTCGAGCCCAGCATCCAGGTCGAACGTGCCGGCTGTCTCTACTGAGAACGCCTGCACCTTCGCGAACGGGAGGGAGGTGCAGTCCTTCGTGACCAGACCGATATTCCGGACTATGGGGTGACTACTGCAACGGCTGAGCTCGCAGCCAAGGGGAGTGGAGGACTACTCCCCACATCTGACGACAGCTGCGTCGCAACTCGATTAGTCCGTTGATCGCTGGGTACGCCACACCCTCGCCCCCGGTACAGTCAGCGACGACCCAGACAATGACCTAGCAGGGGGCCAAGCGATGGAGTTCAGGATTGAGCCCCATGGGCGGATCACAACGAACACCCTGGTGCTCGCTTTCCTCGCGGCCGTCACCCCCGTACTGGGCGCCCCGCTGATTGGCGTACTTATCGCGCTCTTCGGTTTGAAACAAGCAGCCGATAAAGCTCGGCAGGTGCCCGGTCAATTCCTTGACGACAGTGTGCTCCAACAAGTCGGTCGCGAGATCCCCAACTGGGCGAAGAGCGCGAGGATCGGAGCCACCGCCATCGACATCCGTTGTGGTCTGGAGTTGGCGCAGAATTATTGTGAAGCGTTTCCGTTGACGATGAAAGTAATGCTGGAGGCCGACTTCGATAGCCGCATCCTTGGTGATCGGTCCGTGAAGGGGGCAATCGAGTGGTTTGCTCCTCGCGAGCCGTGGTCCGGCGAGGCCAGGTATGTCGTAGCCGAGCGGGCAATTCGAGCGATCTGCACCCGGGCGGTTTCAGACTTGCATGAGATGGAACCTGTTCTGATTCCCCTGGTTCAGGTCCTTCGACAGGAGCAGAGGGCTCGAGCCGACGGCTTGCAAGGAACCTCGATGTCTGAGATGGCTTCTCTAACGTCACTTGTGTAT
>JBASAZ010000133.1:0-4003 GCA_049650845.1 Ornithinimicrobium sp. | reverse complement strand
GCCCGAGCACGAGTGCACGGGCAGCGCCGTCGACGGCACCAGGTTCTAGTTGACGCGCTTGCTCGACATGCCTTCAGCGACGCCGATCAGCAGCACTGCGGCGACGATGGCGACGATGGCACCGAGGATGTTGAGCTCGAAGATGTCACCGGACCCGATGGCCGAGGCGATGAGGCCACCGATGATCGAGCCGACGACACCCAGGAGCAGGGTCATGAGGATGCTGAGGTTTTGCTTGCCTGGCTTGATCAGTCGGGCCACGGCACCCACGAAGAGGCCGAAGATGAGGAAACCGAGAATGTCAATGATCATGGGTAGTGCTCCTTACGTCGAGGGGCGTCGCTGAGGACGGCGGTTAACGGCGTAAGCCTAATGGGCATGACCTCGAAACTACTCATCGTCGCAACCGTCACCGGGACGACAATGCCGACTCCTTGTGCGCGGCCTGCGATCCCGTCTTGTCGGATTCCACAATGTAGTAGGGGTCATCGTCGGTGGGGCGAAACTGCTGTCCCTGGAACTCGAAGGGGTTCACCCGCTTCTGCTTCACCACACCGTGGGTCGGCCCCTGTGGGGTCTTCCAGGTGACTGCGTCTCCACTGCGGTATGCCATGGCCTTCTCCTGACGTCGGCTGATCGGATGGGAACGGGTGGGCTAGTCGCGAGTGCTGGACGCGTTCGCGATGTCGTCGGCGGACACGTCCAGACGCCCTTCCTGGATCGCCGCGATGATGGCGGCGGCAACCTGCTCGGGTGCCAGTCCCTGCGGCAGCTTCGGGGCCTGACCGGCCAAGGCGCGGTCGACCAGACCGGTCTCGGTGTGGGGCGGGCGCACGTCATACACGCTGATCTTGGCACGCCGTAGCTCCCGGACCAACGCGCGATCGGCACCGGTCAAGGCAACCTTCGAGGCGGCATATGCGGCCATCCCGGGCATCGGCTGGTCGGCCACCACCGCGGAGATGTTGACGACGAACCCGTGAGACTCTGCGAGCAACGGGGCCGTGCGCCGCAGCATCCACAACGGGCCGATGACGTTGGTGAAGAACAGCTCCTCGATGACGGCGTCCTCGGTGTCCACGAGGTTCCCGAAGGCCACCACGCCGGCCGCGTTGATAAGTCCGTCGAGCCGGCCGAACTTTTCCTTGGCTACCGCCACCACCTGGTCACCGGCGCCGGCGTCGCTCAGGTCGGCCACCACGATCGCGGCGTCGTCGATGCCGAGATCGGCGAGTCGTTGCTCATCTCGACCCACCACGATGACCGAATTGCCCTGCTCGCGCACCGCCCGAGCGATGTGCGAGCCCAAGACCCCACTGGCCCCAACGACAGCAACGACAGCATCTTTCAGCGTATGACCAGGCATGCTTCACTGTAAGAGCACGCCCGAAGGAGCCGGCGGCCGGTACCCTGACCGGGTGCAGATCGACCTTAGCGAGGCGTCCTCCAGGCGTGGCGGCTCGGTGCCGCTGCACGGCTATCTGAGGTGCCCGGCGGGCCGGGGTCCCTGGCCCGCCGTGGTGGTCGTGCACGAGATCTTCGGGCTGGACGCCAACGCCCGGGCGCACACCGACCGCCTCGCCGACCTGGGTTATGCCGCCCTTGCGGTAGACCTGTATTCGGCCGGGGGTGCCCGCCGGTGCCTCGTCGCAACAATGCGCAGCATGCTGCGCGGCTCGGGTCGAGCCTTCGTTGACATCGAGACCGCTCGCGTGGCGCTGCTGGAGCGCACGGACGTCACTGACCGGATCGGGATCATCGGGTTCTGCATGGGCGGCGGGTTCGCCCTGCTGACAGCGGACGCGGAGCGCTACGGCGCTGCCTCAGTCAACTACGGCATGCTGCCAAAGGACCTCGGTGCGACCGCGACCTCGTGTCCGGTCGTGGCCTCGTACGGGGCCCAGGATCGGGCTCTGCGCGGTGCGGCAGGTCGCCTGGACGCCGCGCTGAGGGAGCACAGCGTCGACCACGACGTGCGCGAATACGACGGAGTCGGCCACTCGTTCCTGAACCAGCTGCCGACCGGCCCGCGGCCGATGCAGCCGCTCTTTCGAGTGCTGGGTGTGCACGCCGACCCCGACGTCGTCGCAGACGCCTGGCGCAGGATCGACACGTTCTTCGCAATGCACCTCAGGGCCGGAGGCGATGGGCACACTGCGGTCGACGGGCTCCCCGCGATCGACTGAGTCTCAGCCTCGCACGCGCCCGAGGATCTCGTCAGCCACCAACGCTGCGTGGGTCTCCGGCAGCCAGTGACCAGCACCGATCTCGATGAACCGATACTCCGAGCGCGCGAACGCCGCAGTGCGTCGGGCGGCGGCCGAGCCCAACGCGAAATCTGTGTTCCCCCAGATGTAGGTCGTCGGCACGCGCGAGCGTGGCGTCCTGGTGCGATGCCGCAGCATGGCGCGATACCAGTTCATCGGGCCGGTGAGCGTGGCCGGGTCAGCGAACCGTCCGGCATACCGGGCGGCCTGCTCCGCGGGAAGACCCGATCGGACATAGAAGGTGTGCAGGCGTCGGGCGAGCAGGTGTTCGGGCAGTCGGGGGACCTGAAACAACGCCATGTAGTAGCTCGACAATCCTTGCCTGCTGTGGGTGAAGGACCACAGCAGCGCAGCCGGGTGCGGGGTGGACAACACCGTCATGCTCACGATGCGGTCGCTGGTCCCGGCCAGATACCAGGCGATGGCGCCGCCCCAGTCGTGCCCCACGACGTGGGCGTGCTCGACGCCAGCAGCGTCGAGCATGGCCAGCACATCGTCAGCAAGGGCTGGTATGCCGTAGTGGCGCGCACCGCGGGGACTGTTGCCCCCGGCGTAGCCCCGTTGGTCCAGGACCATGGTCCGAAGCCCGGCAGCGTGCAAGACCGGAACAACGTCGTCCCAGGTGTGGGAGTCCTGCGGGAAGCCGTGCAGCAGGACCACGACGGGGCCGTCGTGAGGACCATCGTCCCGGACGGGGAAGGTCAGATCGTCGTGGCGGAACTGCACGAGGCGACGCGCTTGTCGCTGGGGGGTTGTCGTCATGTCGGGTCTTTTCGCGATCCTTAGATCGGCGCAGACTCGGTCTGAGCCTTCGGTCGGCGGCCATCCTCAAGCATCCGATCGGCGCCGTCGATGACTGCCGAGGCCCGCCGTAGGCCGCGCGCCGCGGCGGTGATCCACAGCACCAGGGTGGTGGCCGCGAAGATCGCCACCAGCGCATAGTGTCCGGTGGAGCCGGCCCACAGGGCGGCGAGCAAGGACAGCACCGAGATATGACTGGTGCGCGTGACCCAGGAGCGGGAACTCACGAGTGTCCTCCTTCGCGGTTGTCATCTTTGACTCTACGACGTAAACGGGACCAACGCTAATGAAAGGAGCGGGCTATACCGAGACATCGTCCGTGACAACAATACTGCTCGAAACGGCTCGAGAATAGTTGTGCCAATATTCGGTAAGGAAATGGTCTGCTGTTGACAATGTGTGGTCGGGTAATGGTCAGGATTACCGGTTGCTAATTGGGCGAACGCCCCAGAAACGGAATGCAAAAGCGGTTATGGGTCCGCCGGAGGCGCGGGACTGCACTGCGCGACGTGGGCGGTCCGTGGTCGGTCCCATCGTGAGGAAGGTCACGATGCTGCCGAGGTGAGATCGGGACATCCTGGGCCACTGGTGCCGTAGGCTGAACAGGAACGCCCCGCACAGTCTTGCCTCGGGGCGTTGCGCCTGGACGTATTCACGCCAGGGCCGCGCGGCCTCCGAATGATTCGGCCAGGTAGAGCGTGTTGGGCGGGACACCACGCACCAACACCCTGGAGTTCCCTTTCTTGTCTTCTTCAAGCTTTGCTGCCCTCGGCGTGCCCGCGACCCTCGTTTCGGTCTTGAACGCCCGCGGAATCACCGACCCCACGCCCATTCAAGGCGCCACGCTGCCGGACTCGCTGTCCGGACGCGACGTGCTCGGACGAGGTCGCACCGGGTCCGGCAAGACCTACGCGTTCGCCCTTCCCGTCGTGACG
>JBASAZ010000132.1:0-6101 GCA_049650845.1 Ornithinimicrobium sp. | reverse complement strand
CCCTACGGCCATCCCGATGAACGATCGCTCAGCGGAATTCTGGTGACGCCTCGGACCACGAGCGGCATGATGGTCACGTGGTTTATGTGATTGGCTTGGTGACTTTCGTCGAAGCGGATGACAGCGTGGCGGATCCTCGGGAGATGTCGGTCTCGGCGCGCCACGAGGGTGTCCTTGACAACGGTGGCCGGGTCTTGCTGCTGGATGACCGGGGATGGAGCAGCTCAGGGCCTCCCAACATCTGGGCGGTGACCAAGGTCGAAGACATCGCGGCTACGGCTCGCATGGTCGTAGGCCATGACGGGCCGTTTGATGGACGCTCGCAGGAAGACATGGAATCAGACCACTGGGCCTCCCTTGCTGGGACCTTCCAGCGGCAGGGCATCGACGTGGATGCCGTTGAGCTGGCGCGGCTACCGCACGATGTCGAGCTCGGCGAGCAGTTGCTCGCGCGCATCGGTCACCAAACGGGAAATGGCGCTCGGCCCTAAATCTGCTGCGAAGGTGTCCGCGCCTACCCGTACGCGGATCGGTCTCCAGGAACGCCAACTACTCTCGACCGCTGCTGCTCGCTCTGCCGATGTTTTCAGCGAGGGCGGCGGGCTGCGATCACTACTTGAGGACGGTCTGCCGGGGACAGTGCCGGGAAGCGTAAGTCGGCGACTGGCTCTAGGCCTGCTGCGACCAACAGGTCCAGGAGTTGCTCGGGTCGCCACAGGCGTGTCGTCCACGACACCGGAACGCCACCGTAGGCCTCGGTGCGCACGATGTCGCCATCGCCGACGTGTGTGCCGACCAGCATCTGCCCGCCGGGCATGAGGGCCCGGGCGAACGACCCCAGGACGGCCGGGAGTACGTCGCGCGGCAAGTTGAACAGCGACCACCAGCCGAGCAAGCCGCCGAGGGAGGCAGGTGCGAGGCACAAGTCGGTTGCCGAGGCCACCGCGAACCTCTGCCCCGGGTGCAGCCGGCCAGCGTGGTCGACCATCCGCGCAGACAGGTCGACACCGGACACGTCGAGGCCAAGCCCAGCCAGGTATGCGGTTACCGTCCCGGGCCCGCACCCGACGTCCAGCACCGGACCCAGCGTCCTGACCTCCTCGGCGAACGCCAGCAATGCCGCTCGCAGCCATGGGGTCGGTGCGAGGTCACCGATCCCCATCGACCGCAGCGACTGTCGCACGGCCTGCTTGGTCTAGGTCGTCACTCCGCAAGCTCGGCCAGACGTTTGTGGGCTCGCTTGGCGACCGACTTCCGGTCGTTCTGGCATAGGCGCTCGAGTTCGGGCCTGAGCCAGCCGGCTAGCTGCGGCTGATGGTAGGCCCACTGGGTCAGGACGTCCATGGTCACGTTGAGGACGATCCAGTCTGCCGATCTGGTCAGGTTCCGCTGAAGCACCTCGGTGGCCTGCTGCGCCTGGTCCTCTGAAAGATCGCTGCGCAGATGGTGGAGCATCTGGGCCACGTGCCACCGCACCGATGGCTGTTCCATCGCTCCGAGGTCGCCGAGCAGGCGGTCGACGTGCCCCAGGAACCAGCCCGGCTTCTCGCGGCAGACCTTCTCGAGGGCGTCTCCAACTCGCAGTCGGACTATCTCGTCCGGGTCGGCCATGGTCGCGAAGAGCGCTTCCAACCGAGCATGGTCAGCCAGCACGATGCCAACCACTTCCTCGGTCCGGCCAAGGGAGTTGGGATGACCGCCCCTGAGCATCTCGGCGAACCGCTCCGGCATACAAACATCGTATGCGGGCACCGACCAACCGGACGTCGAAGACGACCGTGCCGCATCGCCTGTAGGCAACCGGTTCACTGGTTATCGATCGACGCTCCCTGATCGAACGCTGAATTGGGAGCTGTTGGTTGAGCAACCGGCGCCGCGAAATACCCGCGGATGGGCTTACTCGACGGTAAGGGCCATCCTCCAGAACGAGGTCTATACCGGAATCCGGGTTTGGGCAAGACAGGAGAAGTTCGAGCCGCTCATCGATGCTGGCCTAGTTGCAGGCAACCGATCTCACCCCCCCGAGCGACAACGGAGGAAATCGCGAGAGCTCTCAAAGATTTGGGCGGGATCTCAAGGGTGCTGGCGAACGCGGACCCCGCCGACAAGGCGTGACTCTATGGCTCGCTCGGAATCAACCTCGAATACGACCACAGCAAACTGCTGGTCAGGGCCACTGCAGCAGCAGCGTGTGTCCCTGAGCGTGTCCGGAGGGGGACTTGAACCCCCACGCCCGTTAAGGGCACTAGCACCTCAAGCTAGCGCGTCTGCCATTCCGCCACCCGGACGAGGGTGACCCGACGGCATACGACCGCGGGCAACGACGAGCAAGATTAGCACGCAGCGACAGGGGGTTCCCGCCAATCGGGTGGCTCCGATGCGGCCAGTTGTGGGTCATCGGCTCGGAAGCTCCGGACAGGTCCACGCTGCGTTCGCGGACCCTCGAATCGCACGGTGACTACCCCGGCCCCGCTGCCCCACACCCACCCCGGACCGTGCTCGGTGTGTATGACGTCGGCTCCGGTCGCCCATTGTGGTGTCGCTGCCAACCGCTCTCGCGTGGCGACGTGGCCATCGACGTCCACCCTTTCCACGCCCGCCCTTTCGACATCGGACCCTTCGACGCCGGAGCTTTCGAGGCGCGAACCACCGATACCCGCACCCCTAACGTCCGTACCCACATCGTCTATCCCTGTGTCATCCGCACCACCAAGGCCCACGTCAGCACCGAGCACATCTTCGTCGTAGCCTTCGGCGCCTGCGATCGAGGGGTCCGTGGTGACGTCGTGAAAGGCCACGGCCGGGCTGGACGTCATCCAGGAGTGTCCCTCCCCTGCCAGGTCGAGCTCCCCCTGCGCGTGGGCGGTCAGGCCGCTCACACCGACGCCGAGCAGTCGCAGCCCGTCAGCAACGTCGATCGTGGCTAACAGGCGACCGGCCTCCCGTGAGATCACCGCAGGGTCGGCGGTGGCGAAGGGTAGCGAACCCGAGCGGGTCACCGTGCGAAAGTCGTGCCAGCGCGCTTTGATCGTGATGGTCCGGGCAAACCCAGTCGACTGTCCCAACCGCGAGGTGACCCGCCGGGCCAGCTGATCGACCTCACGAGCCAGCGCCTTCGGGTCGGCGATGTCGCTCTCAAAGGTCTCCTCTGCCGAGACGCTCTTGGCGCTTCGATGCGATGTCACCTCGCGGTCATCGCGCGCCCGGGCCAACTCATGCAGCGACTGTCCGTGGGCGTTGCCGAAGATCGAGACCAGGTCGGGAAGAGACACTCGAGCCAGGTCGGCCACCGTCTCCACGCCGAATCCCCGGAGCGTCCGGGCCGTCGCCGGGCCGACCCCCGAGATCGCCCGCACCGGCATCGGGTTCAGCACGTCGCGCTCGGTCCCCGGATCGATGACGCTTACGCCTGCGGGCTTGGCCAGCTCACTGGCAATCTTGGCCATCATCTTGGTGCCTGCTAGCCCCACCGAGGCGGTCAGTCCCCCGGTTGCCTCGGTAATGCGCTGCTGAAGGCTCGCGCCGAAGGCCTGTGGGCTCATGGTCAGCAACGGGTTGTCCGCGCCGGCGCCGACCAAGTCCAGGAATGCCTCGTCCACCGATACCTGCTCGATCACGGGTGTCACCGACTGCAGCACGGCCATCACCACTTCCGAGGAGGCCCGGTACGCCGAGAAGCGCCCTCGCAGGAAGGCTGTGCCGGGCGGGCAGCGACGCCGGGCCTCGTGCGTCGGCATGGCGGAGCGGGCGCCGAAGCGACGCGCCTCATACGACGCCGTTGCGACGACTCCACGGCCGCCGGTGCCGCCGACCACGACGGCCTTACCCCGCAACGACGGCTTGTCACGTTGCTCGACGGCGGCAAAGAACGCATCCAGATCCACGTGCACGATGCTGGCCTCGCGCCTGCTCATGGGCATACGCTCACTGTCGCACAGCCCATGGAGTTGCCCGGTGCCGCGCAGCCGATGGCATCGCGCGTCGGGCTACTCCCGAGCTCATGCCGCCACGCACCCGGCGCCTTCACGCCGTCACTTACACGGCGTCACTGCTACGGCGTGGTTCGGTCAGGAGGGACGCAGTGCCCACAGCATGACGGCACTCGCCGCGGCAACGTTGAGCGAGTCGACTCCCCCAGCCATCGGTATGCGGACGCTCAGGTCGGCGGCCGACACGGTCTGCGCCGCCAAGCCGTCGCCCTCGGTGCCCATCACGATCGCGACGCGCTCCGGTGGGTTGTTGGCGAGGTCGTCCAGGGAGATCGCATCGGCACTCAGGGCGCACGCGACGACGGTCAGGCCAGCCGCACGCAGGCGCTCGAGGCCGCTGGGCCACGGGTCGATACGGGTCCACGGCACCTGGAATACCGTGCCCATCGACACCCGGATCGAGCGCCGATAGAGCGGATCGGCGCAGCGGGGTGTCACCAGCACCGCATCGACGCCTAAGGCCGCAGCGGAGCGGAACACCGCCCCCACGTTGGTGTGATCGACGATGTCTTCCAGCACCACGACTCGACGCGCCCTGCGCAGCAGATCCGCAGGGTCGATCTGGGCCGGGCGATGCATCGCCGCCAACGCGCCGCGATGCAGGTGAAAGCCCGTCATCGCCTCGATGACCGCAGGCGCGGCGACATATACCGGTATGCCGTCCGTCCGGCACTGCCCGATCAGCTCGGCCAGATCATCCACCCAGCGCGGGGCCATCAGCAGCGAGCGCATCCCATGTCCGGCTCCTCGCGCTCGCGAGATCACCTTGGCCGACTCCGCGATATATAGGCCCTCTTGGGGTTCGAGCACCCGTCGTAGCGCGACGTCGGTCAAGGCGAAGTAGTCGCGCACTCGCTCATCGCGAGCCGAGTCGATCCAGGTCACACCCTCGGGTAGCTCCATCACGAGCGCCACGCCATTACTGCAGCCATGCCATCACTGCAGCCATGCCATCACTGCGACCAAGCCATCACTGCAACAGCACCACGATTGCGATCACACCGATGGTGATGATGACGCCGCGCAACAACCACGGCGGCATCCGCCGCCCGACCCTGGCCCCGATCAGCCCACCGACCGTCGAGCCGGCCGCAATCAACGCCGCCACCGTCCAGTTGATCTGCTCAGGTTGGACGATCAGGAAGACCAACGCTGCGATGAGGTTGACCAACAAGGTCAGCACGTTCTTGATGCCGTTGATCTGCTGCAGCCGCAACGGCAACAGCACGCCCATCACGCCGATCAACAGCACGCCTTGGGCTGCGCCGAAGTATCCGCCGTAGACCCCGCCCCCGAGGACCCCCAGGATCAAAGCGGTCCACTGGGCTGGACCCAAGGCGTCGCTGACCTCATCGAGTCCGGCGAGACTGCGCCGACGGGCTGCCCACCGGTTGAGTGAGGGGCCGATGACGACCAGCACCAACGCCAGCGCTATCAACACCGGCACAATGGTCTCGAACGCCGATTCCGGCAGCACCAGCAACAGCAACGCGCCGAGGATGCCGCCGGCCAGCGATGCCGGCACCAGCCTGAGCAGGGTCGACCGCAGCCCGGTCATCTCGTGTCGATACCCCCAGGCGCCACTGACTCCCCCGGCCACCAACCCCAACGAGTTGGACACGTTGGCCGAGACCGGGGCATATCCGAAGAACAGCAGCGTCGGGAAGGTGACCAGGGTCCCTGAGCCGACAATGGTGTTGATCGTGCCGGCGGCCATCCCGGCGGCTGCGATAGCCAGCGCTTCGAGCAGGCTCACGAAGGCGCAGGCCGACCGGCTGTGGTGGGGGCCTCGTCCACCACGCGCCCTTGTTCGGCAGCCCGAGCCGTCCACCGACCGCCGTCGCGATCCACCCGCAGCGGCATGTCAAAGGTGCGGGACAAGTTCTCCGCCGTCAGCGTCACCTCGATCGGCCCCGCCGCAACGACCTGCCCGTCCCGCAGCATCAGGATGTCGGTGAAGCCCGGCGGGATCTCCTCGACGTGGTGGGTCACCAGCACCAACGCCGGGGCGTCAATGTCCTCAGCCAGCAGTTGCAGCCGACCGACGAGATCCTCGCGGCCGCGCAGGTCCAGCCCGGCCGCTGGCTCATCGAGCAGCATCAGCTCCGGGTC
>JBASAZ010000131.1:0-1832 GCA_049650845.1 Ornithinimicrobium sp. | reverse complement strand
GTAGTGGTACCAGTCGTCAGTGTGCGGCAACGTGTGTGTATCGCCGCTGACAGCGCACGCCTGCTTGATGTGACCCGCCAAAGCCCAGAACCATCCCGCGCTACCCAGGAGCAAGGCAACCGTCTCGAAATCGTGGTCGATCACAGCCTTCTCGTACGCCGCTCGCGCCACCTCTTTGGCTTTGTCACCGTGACCGCGAGATGTTTCCCACCACATCTGCACCGTTCGGGCCCGGCCCACCGTCTGCGTGGTCAACGGCACGGTCTCCTCAAGCGAGGAACAGTGACGAAGGAGGGGGCCGACGTCACCGGGGTCGGTGACCTGGTTGAGAACCGCCGCGGTGGCGTAGCACAACTCGAAGGCGCCCTCATCGTGCGGACCGCTCAGCGCGAAGTCTTGAGCTTCGCGCAGCGTGTCCTGGTCACCAACCGGACCGAAGATCCACAACCAGAGACGGCCACTGAGCACGAATCGGCGTATCGCGGTCGACAGCTGCGGGTCGTCGACGGCATCCAGCACCGCGTGAGCCTGCGGGTAGTCACCCAACACCAATCCGATATGACGTGCCTGCCAGAACGCCGCCTCGGCCCGCAGCGGATCGGGGCCCCGCTTCACCACCTCGCCGAGAACCGTCAAGCCTTCCCGTTCCTGTCCGGATGACATGAGGGCCTGACCGCGGAGCAAGGTCGCCACAGGCCCTCGAAGTGCAGCCACGAAGCGCATCGCCGTCTCGGTGTCGTGGCACGCGATAGCCCGCCTGGTCGCGGCCTGCAGCTGGATTGGATCGGGATCCAGGCCAGCGTGCAGCTGCCAGTTGACGACGGTCGCGGGATCGACGTCAACGTGGTCTTCCGGCGCCAGCTCCAGGAGCTCGGCGAAGACATCGGATCGACGCGATCCAAGGTGGTGCAACACCCACTCTCGACGCATGGGGTGGTCCAACTGGACGGTGCCGTCTGGTTGCCTCGTCGCCAACCCCATGTCGACGAGCTCTCGAACGTCCTCCCACCGTGGCCGCAGGAGGCCCTCGGCCACCGGTTCCGAGACAGCAATCATGTCCAGCGTGCGTCGACATTCGGGCGACAGGGCCCTCAGTGGGCGTCCCACGAGGGCGTCGAGGGTGGTCGAGGAGTCCACGTGAAGACCGCCATTGATGGCGCCCACAACTTCGCGGATGAACAGCGGGTTGCCCACGGTCACCGCATGCACTTTGCGCAGGGTGGCGTCGGGCAGCGGGTGGGCGGCCACGGCCCGCGCGAGATCTGTCGCCGCATGAGGCTCCAGCGGATCCACCAGCAGGGGCACCAGCAGTCCCTCGGTGACCAACGCCTGCACCCCCGTGCCCAGCGGTTCACCGAGGCGATGGGTGGCCAACAGCTGCACCACCCCTGTGGTTACCGCATGTCGCAGAATGCTCTCCGAGAGCGGGTCGCAGTGATGGATGTCATCAATCCACACCATCGCCGGAACGTCGGCCGGTCCGCGCCCACGCCATCTGCGCAGGAACCATCCGAACACCGCCGCTTGATCGTCAACCGCCACCGGCGGTGAGGGCCCCAGGGGAGCAAGCACACTGAGCAGCACATCAGCACGACTCTCGTTGCCTAGCAAGCGATCCACGGGTGCGGGTGGGGCCCGGACATCCTTCAGCGCATGGGCGGCCACAGCCGTCTTACCGATACCGGCCGGACCCTGGAGCAGGACGTGCCGACCGCTGCGGAGGTGGTTCTGCACGACGTCAAGCAGTGATGATCGACCGACGAAGGCAGGCAGGCCCGACATCAGCCGGCGTCGTCCTCGGCCGAGGTTTTCAGTTTCAGCAGGGTCTGTTG
>JBASAZ010000130.1:0-21577 GCA_049650845.1 Ornithinimicrobium sp. | reverse complement strand
CGGGCCCGGCAGCGTCCGTTCAGTCTTCACAGGCAGGATGGAGGTATGCCATCCGATCGTGAGTTCGACCTCGTGCTCGTCGGCGCCACCGGCTTCGTCGGGCGACTGACCGCGGCACACCTCGCCCGATCCGCTCCGTCTCAGATGCGGATCGCCCTGGCCGCCCGCAACCTCGACACGCTCACCAGCGTGCAGCGGGACCTGCCGGAGAACGCCCACGCGTGGCCGCTGCTGACCGTCGACGTCACCGACCAGGTGCAGGCCGACGATCTGGCCGCCCGGACCGCGGTCATCGCGACCACGGTGGGGCCCTACGCGGCATACGGCAGGCAGTTGGTCAGCGCGTGCGCCCACGCGGGCACGCACTACGCGGACCTGACCGGCGAGGTGTTGTTCGTCCACGACACGGTCGCCCGGCTGCATAACGTCGCCGAGGCCAGCGGCGCCCGGATCGTGCACTCGTGCGGCTTCGACTCCATCCCCTCCGACCTCGGGGTCATGCTTGCCGCCCATGCGGCCAGCGACGACGACAACGGCCGACTCGTCGATGTCACCCTGCACGTGCGAGCGATCCAGGGCGGATTCAGCGGGGGCACCATCGACTCCATGCGCCAACAGATGGTCGCAATGCGCGAAGAGCCCAGCACCCGCCGCGTGGTGGCCGATCCGGACGCGCTGGCGAGCGAACGGACGGCATACGGCCGGGGACCGGGCTCCATCGGTAAAGATCCGGTGACGGGTCGCTGGCATGGTCCGTTCGTGATGTCGAGCTACAACACGCGGATCGTGCGCCGGTCATGGTCGCTCACCCAGGGCGCGGCACCGCTGCTCTACGACGAGGTGGTCGACACCGGCCGCGGAGCCACGGGTGCGGCCACCGCCGTCGCGATCGGCGCGGGCACGACCGCCCTGGTCGCCGCGATGGCGGTCAAACCCACCCGCCTTGTGCTCGATCGCCTGCTGCCGGCACCCGGCGAGGGGCCGAGTGCGCAGAAGCGCGAAGCCGGGATGTTCGAGATCGAGGTCGTGGCGACCACCACCCAGGGCACGGTGTATGAGGCGCGGGTGGCGGCACCGTACGACCCGGGTTACGACGGCACGGCCATCATGCTGGGTGAGTCCGCGGTGGCGCTGGCTCGTGACGAGGGGTCGACGCGGGCGGGGGTGCTCACTCCGGCTACCGCGCTCGGGGCCGCCCTGGTCGAACGGCTGCGCGCTCACGGCTTCACCCTGGAGGTCACTCGCCGATGACGCCTCGGGCGTTCTATCGCCGGGCTGCCCTTGCCGAGGCCATCACCTGGACGTTGCTGTTGGGGGGCATGTTCCTGAAATACGTCACCAAGACGACCGATCTCGGCGTCAGCGTCGCGGGGGCCCTGCACGGGCTCGTCTTCCTGGTTTTCTGTGTGGCCACGGTCGTGGTGGCGATCGACCAACGGTGGCCGGTCGCCCGCGTGCTGTGGGGTTTGGCCGCGGCCATCCCACCGTTGGCCACGGTGCCCTTCGAGCGTTGGGCGGTGCGGCAGGGCATGGTGGGCGATCAGTGGCGCCTGCGGTCCACCGCGCCGACCACCATCGGCGAGCGCGCTGTGGGGTATGCCGTGGGTCGCCCGATCGCGGCCGGCGCCGTGCTCGCGTTAGCGGTGCTGGTCCTGTTCGGTGCGTTGCTGGCGCTTGGACCTCCCGGTCAGATCGATGCCGGTGGGTGACGTCCTGGCCGACGTGTGGGAGCGCTCGACCACCACCCAGGCACCGCCCCACCTGGCCGTCGTTGCTGCCCTCGGCGTGATCGCCGTGATCATCGTGGCCTCACCCGCCGGCTACCGAGGCATCCGGCACGGGATCACGGTGCTGCACGAAGCGGGCCACGCGGTGCTCGCGCTGATGGTCGGCCGGCGCCTGTCCGGGATCCGCTTGCACTCGGACACCTCCGGAGTGACGGTGTCCCGCGGCCGAGCGCGCGGCCCCGGCATGGTCGCCACGCTACTGGCGGGCTATCCCACCCCCGCGTTGGTCGCGCTGGGAGCCACGGTGGTGCTCAACGCGGGATATGCCGTGGGGGTGCTCTGGGCGGTGGTCGTCGTGAGCGCAGCGATGGCGTTGTTCGTCCGCAACCTCTACGGCTTCGTCGTGCTGCTGTTTATCGGCGGTGGGGTGGCGGTCGTGAGTTGGACCGTGCCGGCGGTGGCCGCGTCGGGACTGGCGTATCTGCTGGTGTGGACCTTGCTCTTGTCGGCGCCCCGCTCGGTCCTGGAGCTGTCCGCGCAGCGCCGTCGCTCGGCTGCGGTGGGCCGGCGTGACGCGTCGTCCGACGCGGCTCAGCTGGCGGCGCTCACGGGTGTGCCGGCCCCGTTGTGGGTGGCATCGTTCATGACCGTCACGGTGGTCTGCGCCGTCGCCGGAATCGCGTTGATGCTCATGCGATAGAGGCCGGATCGCACTCGCGCAGGGTGCCTCTTGCGGCCCGGGAACTGGCGATCACGGCGTATCCGGCTGCCACGGCGTGACGTACTCGTTGCCCTCGCGGCCCTCGATCCCAAAGGCCAGCTCGATCGCCGTGGCGCCGTCGAGCTGCTCACGGATGATGTCCGCGTGTCCGGCGTGCCGGGCCACCTCTTCGATGAGGTGCAACAGGTGAAAGCGCCCGTTGGTGGCGGTCGGCTCCAGCCGCCCCAGCCAGGGTTGGGGCGGGGCCATCACCGCCCCATCCGGGTCGACCGTGCGGATCTGCGCGACCAGGACCGCTTGGGTCTGCTCGTAGGTCCGCACGAGATCGGCGAAGTTCTCGTCGTCGGTCAACGCAAAACTGCCGGTGAACTCCCCGGCGTGCTCGCGGAACTCCGCTTGGCTCATCTCACCGCTCGGGTTGGCGTCGCGCCGCTGATTTTCGGTCATCACCCAGAGCACATGCTTGACCAACCCGCCGATGGACAGCGCGCTCGCGCAGGCAGTGGTCCGGGCCTGTTCCTCGCTGAGGCCGTATGCCGCATACCGGACGGCGGTGAGCTGCTCGTCCAAGTAGTCGGCGATGAAGTCGATCTCGGTGGCTACGCGGGGCTGTGGCATGACGTCTCCTCTGGGGTGTGGTGGGCACAGTCTGCCGCCAGGGTCCGACGTACCCCGTGCCGTGGAACACGCGGTGCCAGGCTCGGCCTCACCGAGGTCTGCGGTTCCTAGAGGATGAAGCGAAACATGGGGCTATCCGGCGGTATCTGCTCCACGTCGATCGAGGAGGCCCGCATCCGGCCCATCAACGGACCGAGATCGCCCGGTGAGCCGAGCTCGATGCCCACCAGCGCCGGCCCGATCTCCCGGTTGTTGCGTTTGGTGTACTCGAACAACGAGATGTCGTCGTCGGGCCCCAGGATCTCGTCCAGGAAGCGGCGCAACGCCCCGGGCTCTTGGGGGAAGTTGACCAAGAAATAGTGCTTGCGACCTTCGTGCACCAGCGCACGTTCCATCACCTCGGCATACCTCAACACGTCGTTGTTGCCCCCGGACAGGACCGCCACCACCCGTTGACCACGTTGGATGCCGAGCTGGTCCAGGGCAGCGGCGGCCAGCGCCCCGGCGGGCTCGGCCACGATCCCTTCGGTCTGATAGAGCGCCAGCATTTCGATGCAGATCCGGCCCTCGGGCACGCTGACCAGCTCGGCCCCGGCCGCCCGCACCAGCGGATACGTGACCGTGCCGACCCGGCGCACCGCAGCGCCGTCGACGAACGCGTCGATCTCCGGCAAGGTCACGGGTCCACCGGCCGCCAAGGCGGCCGCCATGCTCGCCGCACCGGAGGGTTCGGCGCCCACGATGCGCACGTCGGGATAGTGCTCGTGAAGGTAGGTCGAGGCGCCGGCGAGCAAGCCGCCGCCGCCGACCGGCACCACCACGACGTCCGGTGGCTCAGCCATGTCCTGCATGATCTCGCGGACCATGGTTCCCTGACCCGCGATCGTCATCGGGTGATCGAACGGCGGCACGAGCGTCAGCTGGGCCTGTTCGGCATACGCCGCTGCCTTCGCCGCCGCCGCGTCGTAGGTGTCACCGCCCACGACGACCTCGACGAACGGCCCTCCGATGGCCGCCACTCGGTCACGCTTCTGACGTGGGGTCGTGCGTGGCAGATAGATCCGTGCCGACACCCCCAGCTGAGCGCACGCAAAGGCGACGCCCTGAGCGTGGTTGCCGGCGCTCGCGCAGACCACCCCGGCGCGCTGCTGCTCCTGGGTGAGCTGGGCGATGAAGTTCGTCGCGCCCCGCCCCTTGTAGGAACGGACCTGCTGCAGGTCTTCGCGCTTGAGCCAGACGTGCGCGTCGCAGTCGGCGGAGAGACGTTCGCTGTAGGTCAACGGGGTCCGGGTGATCCGTCCGGCCAGCCGGTCGGCGGCGGCGTCGACATCGGCAGCGTTCACCAAGAGCGTGTCGTGGGGCATGCCCGAAAGCGTGCCACAACCTGATCAGCCGAAGAGGATCGCTGCTTCCTCGTAGCGGTGCGCCGGCACCGTCTTGAGTTCCTTGGTGGCCCGGTGCAGCGGCACCGTGCTGACGTCGATGCCGGTCAGGGACACCATGGTGCCCCACTCGCTGTTCTTGACCGCGTCGACCGCTGCGGCGCCGAAGCGGGTGGCCAGGACCCGGTCGAACGAGGTCGGGACGCCCCCGCGCTGGAGGTGACCGAGCACCGTCGACCGGGTCTCGATGCCGGTGCGCTCCTGCAACTCCACGGCCAGATGGTCACCGATTCCCCCCAGTCGGGGACGACCGAAGGCGTCGACTCCCCGCAGGGCCACCGCTTCGGTGCCGCCTTCGGGCACGAAGCCTTCGGCCACCACCACGACCGGAGCGCGGCCCCGGTCCCGGGCCATCTGCACCCACCCGACGATCTCATCCATGGTGACGTGCACTTCGGGGATCAGGATCGCGTGCGCGCCCGAGGCCAGCCCGGCGTGCAGCGCGATCCAGCCGACGTGGCGGCCCATCACCTCGACCACCATGCAGCGGTGGTGGCTCTCCCCGGTGGTGCGCAGTCGGTCGATCGACTCGGTGGCGATGGACACCGACGTGTCGAAACCGAACGTGTAGTCCGTCGCCGACAGGTCGTTGTCGATGGTTTTCGGGACCCCGACGATCTTGACCCCGTCCTCGTGCAGCATCTTCGCCACGGTCAGCGTCCCCTCGCCCCCGATGGCGATGACGGCATCCATGTCGTGAGCGGCCATCACCTCTTTGACGCGCGCGCTGCCGCCGTGCTCGAAGGGGCTGGTCCGCGAGGTTCCCAAGATGGTGCCGCCCTGGCGAGACAGCCCGCGGACGTCATGCCGGGGCAGCTCGCGGATGTCGTCCTCGACCAGGCCGCGCCACCCGTCGCGGATGCCAAGAAAGGTGTGGCCGTAAATCCGGTCGCCCTTCATCACTGCGCCGCGGATGACCGCGTTCAGCCCGGGACAGTCGCCGCCACTGGTCAAGATGCCGATTCTCACCCGGCCTAGTCTGGTCGGTGTCGGTGCCGAACCGAAATGCACCCGTCCGGGTCGGCGTGGCCGCGCCTAGGCCTGAGCATCACCGGTGGCCGGCCGCAACGCGGGTATGCGGACGCACACGGCGTAGGTCAGGCCGGCGGTGCTCGCGGTGATGACGGTGCCCCAGGCCAGGTCAGCGGCCACCACTGAGGCCGGGAAACCCTCCAGGACCGCGAGGTTGGTCAGATCCCAGGTGGCGTAGGCGACGAAGCCCAGTACTGCGCCGGGGACCAGGGCTCTACGTGCTGACCGGTCGAGGATCGCGGGGGTGGCGGCGAAGTAGGTGATGCCCCCGACGTAGATGGCGTAGAACGCAACCGCCGCCAGCATATTGGGGCGCTCGGCCAACAGGTCGCCCAGCTCAGCCTCATACAACGGCAGGGCGATGATCGTCAGCCACACGAAGTCCAGGGCCGCGAAGATCACCGCCGTCACGAGATAGTGACCGATCCACATCCCGCGCATGTTGCCTCCCAGAAGAACCCTCGGCGGACGTCCGACCCTGTGCTAAGGGTAGGTTGCAGCAAATGGTGAAGATGAACGACCTCGGTGATGACGAGGTCGAGGAAGAAGTGGAGTCGACCTTCGACAGCAGCGCAGCGGAGGGGACCGAGCGCCTGCACCGCTCGACCCGGGTCATGCTCACCACCGGGTTCCTCGGCGGCGTCGAGATCGGCTTCGGGGTGCTGGCGTATCTGATGGTCTACAAGGAGACCGACAACCCCTTCCTCGGAGCCCTCGCGTTCTCCATCGGCTTCGCGGCGCTCTATCTGGCCCATTCGGAGCTCTTCACCGAGGGCTTCTACTACCCGATCGTGGCGATCTTCGCCGGCCACGGGTCGGTGCAGCAGCTCATGCGGCTGTGGGGCCTGACGTTGCTGTCGAACCTGGCCGGGGGGTGGGTCCTGATGTGGATCGTGGTGGCCGCCTTTCCTGACCTTCACGCGACCTTCGCGACGGAGGCGCTGCTGTTTGTCCAGGCGCCGTTGGACTGGCAGTCGATCGCCCTCGCCTTGTTGGGGGGCGGAGCGATCACCCTGATGACCCGGATGCAGGCGGGCAGCAGTAGCCAGGTCGCCACCCTGGCCGCGGCGTTGGCCGGGGCCTTCCTGCTCGTGGGGCTCGGGCTCTTTCACTCGATTCTGGATTCCGTCATCATCTTCGGCGCGCTGCATTCCGGTGCCGAGGGCGTGACGTATCTCAATTGGCTGGCCTGGTTCTGGTACGTCGCGCTGGCCAACGTGGTGGGCGGTTTGGCGCTGGTGACGTTGCCGCGGCTGGTCCGTAGCAGCGCCCTGGTCCGCAACGCACCGTGATGGGTCGGATCAAACCGGCACCGGGGGCCCGGACTGTGGCAGGCTATCGCCCATGAGCACCGCATCCCTTGCGCCCCAGCCCGTGTTGGCCGACCGATTGATCTCGCGCAGCCTGGCCACCGACATCGCGCTGGTCCTCACCGGCGCCGTCGTGGTGGGCGTGTTGGCCCAGGTGAGCTTCACGAGGTTCCCGGTGCCGATCACCGGTCAGACGCTGGGCGTCCTGCTCGTGGGTGGAAGCCTGGGCATGCGGCGCGGGGCCATGTCGATGTTCACCTACTTGACCGCGGGCGTCGCTGGGGTGCCCTGGTTCGCCGACTTCACCGGCGGTCCGGCCGCGCTGGTCAAACCATCCTTCGGTTACATCATCGGGTTCGTCTTCGCGGCCGCGTTGATCGGCTGGCTCGCTGAGCGCAACTGGGATCGTCGCCCGGTCCTCTCGATGGTGGGCTTCGGCCTCGCCTCGCTGGTGCCCTTCTTGTTCGGACTGCCGTATCTGGCGGTGGTCCTCGGGATGAGCGACGTGTCGACGGTGATCGCGGCCGGTTTCACGCCGTTCATCGTTGGCGGGTTGATCAAATGGGCCATCGCAGCGGCGATCTTCCCGGCGGCCTGGGCCGGCGTGCGCAAGCTCGACCGGCGGTAGCCCCCGCGACCCTGAGGGAACGGCCCGCGGCTTTGCGGCCGCCGGCAGACTGCCCCTAAACCCTCGGTCGCGTTGTCTCGGCGTGCGGTCCTTCGGTCGAGGTACCCGCGGGGTCTTTCGATTGTCGTAAGATCTTTGTCGTGTCGAAATGTGCGGACGTCATCACCTCGCGGGTGAGTTCTCGGGTGGTGGCCGTGCTCACCATCATCCTGGCCCTGGGAATCCTCATCGGGATCGGGCCGGGGGAGCGCTCGCCCTCTCCGACCGACACGCTGCCGCAGGACTACGGAAACACACAAGGGGTGGCCCTCCTCGAGGAACTGCCGGAGGACGACAACTCCAGCGCTATCGCGCTGTTTACCGTGGACTCCGACATCGCCACTCAGCTGGGCCCGTTGCAGCACGTCTTGGACGGTCTGCAGACGACCAATGGTCAGGCCTACGCCCCCACCGAGCTCGCTCCGTCGCCGGACGGCACTGCGGCCATCGCGGTGCTCACCGTCCCGTCGGCCACAGCCACCGACACCGCTGCCGAAGTCACCGCCCTCCGGGAAACCCTGAGCAACGAGGTGCCCGCGGGCGTGGACGCGGCCGTGACCGGCCCCGCCGCGATCGAAGCCGACCTCGCGGCAGTCTTCGACGGTGCCAACATCACGCTGCTGCTGACCACGGCGTCGGTGGTGGCGCTGTTGCTCTTGGTGACCTATCGCAGTCCGTTCCTCTGGCTCATCCCGCTGCTGGTGATCGGCCTGGGTGACCTGTTCGCCTCTACTGCGGCCACCCGGGTGCTGGAGGTCACCGGGGTGCCGTGGGATGAGTCCACCACCGGCATCCTGTCGGTGTTGGTCTTCGGTGCCGGGACCGACTACGCCCTGCTGCTCATCTCGCGTTATCGGGACGAGCTCAAGCGCCACGCGAACCGCCACGAGGCGATGGAGCTGGCGCTGCGTCGCACCTCCGAAGCGGTGTTCGCCAGTTCATCCACCGTGTTCTTGGGGCTGTTGACCTTCCTGCTGTCCGTCTTCCCGACGACCCGCGGTCTCGGGCTGGCCTGTGCCGTCGGCATCGTGGTGGCCGCCGTCTTCGCGCTGGTGCTGCTGCCGGCGGTGTTGGTGAACTTCGGCCGCTGGGTGTTCTGGCCGCTGGTGCCGCGTGAGGGTCAGCCCGTCCTGGCTGACTCCAGATCCATCTGGAAGCGCGTCGGTGACCGGGTGGCCGCCAAACCGCCGGCGTTCATCGTCGGGACGGTGGTGGTGTTGTCGGTGCTGGCCCTCGGCACCACGAGGATCGACCTGGGCCTGCCGACCAACGAGCAGTTCCTGCAGGAGCCCGAAGCGATCACGGCCGCGCAGCGTCTCGGCGAGTCCTTCCCGGCCGGCAGCGCCGACCCGACCATCGTCGTGACCCGCACTACCGACGCCGGCCGGCTAAGCGACATACGGGCGGCCATCGAGTCGGTCGAGGCGGTCGAGTCGGTGCGCCCGGGCCAGTCCGAGGCGGGGATCACCACCCTGAACGCCGTGCTGTCCGTGGCCCCCGGCACCCCCGAAGGAGCACAAGCCATCACCGATCTGCGGTCGGTGCTCGCCGATCAGGACGAGACCTACGTGACCGGGGCCGACGCCGAGGCGATCGACATCGACGAGGGAACGTCCCGTGATCGCGTGGTCATCCTGCCGCTGATCCTCGGGCTGGTGTTGGTGGCGCTGTTCGGGCTGCTGCGATCGTTCGTGGCCCCGATCATCCTGGTCGCCACCGTGTTGCTGACCTATCTCTCCGCGCTGGGGCTGTCCTGGGTCCTGTTCACGTCGGTCTTCGGGTTCAGCGGACTGGACGCCGGGGTCCCGCTCTTGGCGTTCTTGTTCCTGGTCGCGCTCGGCGTCGACTACAACATCTTCCTGATCACCCGAGCCTTGGAAGAAAGCAGGCTGGTGGGTGCCCACGACGGCATCCTGCGAGCACTGGCCGCAACCGGTGGGGTGATCACCAGCGCCGGCATCCTGCTGGCCGCGGTCTTCGCCGCCCTCGGGGTCCTGCCCCTGGTGGTGTTGGCCCAGCTCGGCGTGATCATCTTCGTCGGTGTGCTCATCGACACCCTGATCGTCCGGACGGTGTTGGTGCCTGCGATCGTATTGACCATGGGCGACACGTTCTACTGGCCCCGCAGGGTGCAGCCGGGTCGGCACAGTGCAGCAGCACGAGAGAGCGACCGAGTGGCCGAGCCCACCAGCAAGACCGACCCCGACACCGTGCACGTCTGACAGGAAGAGACACCCATGACCGTGACTGACGCGATGCGCATTCAGGTGCAGCGCACGGCCGGCTCCGTGCAGCTCAAGGTCGGCCAGGCGTTGCGCGCCAAGGTGGCCGGCGACGACGCGCCCACCAGGGCCGCCCGCATCTGGGGCGCCGAGGGTGAGCGATGGTTTGCCGACACCGATCCGGTATGGCGTGTGCACGCCGACGCAGCCATGTTTCCCGCGGGTGTGACCGCGCTGTTGATGCAGATGCTGCACCCGCTGGCGATGGCCGGGGTCGCGGGGCACAGCGGTTACAAGGGTGACCCGTGGGGCCGGCTGCAGCGCACCAGCAACTACCTGGCCACCACGACGTTCGGCACGATCGACGACGCGGAGGCCACGATCGGCCACGTGCGTTCCATCCACGAGCGCGTGCGCGGCAAGGACGAGCACGGGCGGCCATACCGCGCGAGTGACCCGCACCTGCTGATGTGGGTGCACATCGCCGAGATCGACGCTTTCCTCCGCGGATACCAGGCCTATGCGGCCCAGCCGTTGAGCGCTGCCGAGGCGGACACCTACGTGGAGCAGGCCTCGGTCTCGGCGCGCAAGCTCGGCGTGGTCGACCCCCCGCGGACGGTGGCCGAGCTGAACGCCGTGCTGGACTCCTTCCGGCCAGAGATGGAGAGCACGCCCGCCGCGCGTGAGGCGGCGCGGTTCCTGCTCCTCTCACCGCCCCTGCCGTGGTCCGCGCGAGCCGGATACGGCGCCTTGGCCGCCGGTGGCGTGGCCTTGCTGCCTACGTGGTCGCGTGAGATGTTGGGCTTGCCGATGCCTGAAGTCGTGGCCCGGTGGGTGGCCGAACCGCTCGGACACCTAGGCACCGCAACGGTGCGTTGGGCGATGGCGGGCTTGGAGCAGAATCGGGCCGAGATCTCCCCGCGTCCGGCTAGGAAAGAGGCTTCGTGAGCGACGTCAGCACCCGCACCCCGGACCCGTTGGGGTCCGCGGAGTCCGATGCGAGTGTTGACGATGCCGAGGTCATCGTGGTCGGTGCTGGGCTGGCCGGACTGATGTGTGCCACCGTCCTGCAGCGATCGGGGGTCGAGGTGCAGGTGCTGGAGGCCGCCGACGAGGTCGGCGGTCGGATCCGCACCGACGTGGTCGACGGGTTCGTGATGGACCGCGGGTTTCAGGTGCTCAACCCCGCGTATCCCGCCGTGCAGCAGCACATCGACGTCGAGGCGCTCGGGCTGCAGATGTTTGGCTCCGGTGCCGGCGTGCGCCGCCAGGACCGGTTGGCCGTGCTGGCCGACCCCCTGCGCGAACCGGAACACCTCCTCGATGTGCTGCGCAGCGGTCTGCTGCAGCCGGCTGAGCTCCTCGCGTTGGCCCGGTGGGCCCTCCCCGCCCTGGGCCCGGTGTCGCGGTTGACCTCCGGGCCTGACTCCCGCCGCGCCGACAGCATGGCGCGCGCGGGGTTGCACGGCCCGTTGCGCCGGGTGGTCGACGCCTTCGTCGCCGGTGTGGTGCTCGAAGACGACGGCAGCACGTCCAACGGTTTCACCCAGCTCCTGCTGCGCATGTTCGCCCTGGGCTCACCGGGGCTGCCCCAACGAGGGATGCGCGCGTTGCCGGAGCAGTTGGCCGACCGGTTGCATCGCTCCGTCCGGACCGGCCACAGCGTTGATGCCGTGCGCGACGAAACGGCGGGCGGAGTGGTCCAGGTCGATGGCCGCACGCTGCGCGCCGATCTGGTGGTGGTCGCCACCGGCGCGCCCGCCGCCGCCAGCCTGCTCGGCATACCGGCGCCGCGGATGAAGGGGGTAGTGACGGACTGGTTCACGATGGACGAGGCACCCAGCGGGCTGGACATGCTGATCGTCGACGGACGGGAGCGCCCCGGACCGATCAAGAACACGGCCGTGGTCACCGCCGCCGCGCCGTCCTATGCTCCGCCCGGTCGTCACCTAGTCCAGACATCGGTCTTGATGTCCGAGGGTGCCGACCCGGTCGACGTCCGCGAGGTGCGTGCCCACGCGGCCGAGCTGTATGGCGTCCCGACCGATACGTGGGAGCTCGTGCATCGCCACGAGGTGCCTCACGCCCTGCCGGCTCAGGACGCTCCGTTGCAGATCCGCACGCCCATGCAGGTCAGCGCCCACGTCATCGCCTGTGGTGACCACATGGACACGGCCTCCATCCAGGGAGCGATGGTCAGTGGACGGCGGGCTGCTCAGGGCTATCTGCGGCGGCGGACTCAGCGGCCTTGATCAGGCCCGAGTGCATCAACGCGAACGTCGGTTTGTGCCCGAGCCACAAGGCTCCCCAGTAACCCAGCCCGGCCAGACCGAACGGGGTGAACTGGGCCTGCTGGCGCACCACGGACGTCCCGGCCTGGTCACCGTCGTCGACGCGGATGATCATCCGCGCCTTGCCCGGGGTCTTCATCTGCGACTTCAGCACCAGCTCGCGGCCGGGGTCGACCGACTCCACCGTCCAGGAGTCGATCCGCATGCCTTCACGCAGCGGGCCGGGGTCGTGTCGCTGGGTGTGACCTCGACCTCCGACCGCGCGATCCGCCAGCCCGCGCAGGCGCCACAGCGCGTCGGGCACGAACCACCCGTGCGCACCACCGAGCCGTTCAACCTCGCCCCACACCTGCTCCGGTGAGGCGTGCGCGGTGGACTCGTGCTCGTCGGAGAACACCGTCATCCCGGCCCACTCCGGGTCCGGCGCGCTGATCCTGGACGGATCCTCGGCGTCGACCTCGGGGCGCAACGGCACCGGCTGCGGACCGGCCAGCGCCCGACGAACGGCTTCGTCGAAGTCCACGAAGCCCCCTGGCGGGTCGGGGATGAACTCGGCGATGTCGTGCTCCTTGCAGATCACCTCGTGGATCAGGCTGCCGACCAGGGGTTTGGCGATGCCCGACGGCACCGGGGTGACCAGCCCCACCCAGTGACTTGCCAACCCGGGGGTCATCACCGGCAGGGTCCGGACGCGGCGCTTGGCCAGTCGGGACACTGCGGCATAGCGGTCGATCATGTCCTTGTAGGTCAACACCTCCTGCGCGCCGATATCGAACCCCCGGTTGACCTCGGCCGGCAGGTCGGCCGCGCCGACGAGATACCGCACGACGTCGGCGATGGCGATCGGCTGGATGTTGGTGGTCAGCCAGCGCGGGGCGATCATGATCGGCAGCCGGTCGGTCAAGTGGCGCAACATCTCAAAGGACGCCGACCCCGCGCCCAAGATCACCGCCGCGCGCAGCACCGCCGTCGGCACGCCGGAGTCCAGAAAGATGTCCTCGACCTGCTTGCGGGAGCCCAGGTGCGTGGACAGTTCCTCATCCGGCGGATAGAGCCCGCTGAGATAGACGATCCGGGACACGCCCTGATCCTTGGCGGTGGAGGCGAACAGGGTGGCCATCTCCGCGTCTCGCTGCACGAAGTCGCCGCTGCCGTCCATCGAGTGGATGAAGTAGTAGGCCACGTCGACGTCGGACATCGCGGAGGCCAGGTCGTCGGGCTCGTTCGCGCTGCCCTCGCTGATCTCGACGTCGTCGTGCCAGGGCCGAGCAGTGATCTTCTCGGCGCTGCGGGTCAGGACGCGGACGGTCCAGCCCTCGCGCAGCAGGTGCGGAACCAAGCGCGAACCGATGTATCCGGTGGCGCCGGTGACGAGAGCACGACGTGCGGGCATAGCTGATCCTTCGATTAGGGATGGTCACATGGGCGAGAGCGCCGTGATGAGCGGGGGCAGGATGAACAACATCGACATCGACCAGGTGAGGTGGGTGATGATCGGCCCGAGGACACCGCCGGTGACCCGGCGTTGCAGCCCGACCATGACGCCGAGCACCACGGCGGCGAAGACCAGCATCAGGTTGCCGGTGCTGATGGTGACCAAGGCATAGAGAATCGTGGAGACGGTCACCGGGTGTCGGCGCCCGATGGCGGCGAACGCCGCCCCCCGGAAGAACAGTTCCTCGGCGATCCCGTTGATCAGCGTGATGCTGGCCACCAGTGCGATCGGGGCTTGCCGGGCAAACTCCAGGACCTCGTTGACCGGATCGCGGAGCACCGCGAACTGGGCCACGACCACCGCCCCGAGACAGAAGATCGTCACCGCGAACACGCCCAGCAAGAAGGGCTGAAGCACGGGACGGGCATGCCGTTCACCCGCCCGCGTGTGTGCCCATCCCAGGTGCAGCGGACCGGATGCGAAGGCGCCGATGGTCCACACCACGGCTAACCCTGCGGTCGCCAGATAGAAGCTCGTGTCGCCCGGGTCGCGAGTGAGGCCATAGCCCAGGAGGAAGGACCCGATGAACAGGGTGCACGCCACCACGATCCGTCGGCGGCGGAACTGCGCATCCGTCTGTGAGTGGTCCCGCGGCACCGGAGTGACCAAAGCTGCCCGCAGGAACCGCAGCAACTCCTTGGGGTTGTTGCTGGGTCGGTCCGGCAAGGGGTCATCTTCGGTGCTGTGCTCCGGCCCTCTGCGACCGCTTGCCTCACTCATGCGCAGCGAGTGGGCTAGCGCGCCGCGTCGGCGGCGTCTTGCTCGGTGTGGGAGCCGGCGTTGGCCAGCTGACCGCCCATGTCCTCCAGGTGCGCACGGATGAACCACTGGAACTTCTCCAGCTCAGCCGTCTGCCCGATGACCATGTCCTCGGTGATCGGGTCGATGTCACCCGAGGTGCCGATGACCTTGCGGTTGTCCGTGATGACTCCGGTGTAGACCAGATCCAACGCCGCCAGGTGAGCCATCACCCCGTCGCGACCGATCGAGTAGTCATCCCAGCTGCGGTCGGCCACGATCGCTCCGGTGGTCCCGCGCGGGGACCCGCCCATGGTGGCGATCCGCTCGGCCACTTCATCGGCATATCCACGCACCAGGTCGACCTGGGGGTCCAGCATCTCGTGCACCGCGATGAAGTGGGGGCCGACGACATTCCAATGGACATGCTTCAGCGTCAGGTGGAGGTCGTTGTATGCCGAGAGCCGGTTCTGCAGCGCGTTGATCACGGTGCTGCTCTGCTCGTCGGACAGTCCCGGGACGGTGTAGGACGTGGTGGTCATAGCCCTGTTTGCTCCTTCAATGGTCGAAGTATCCTTGAACACCCGACGGTACCGCGCAGCACTGACGGCTGCCATAGCGCCCCACCCGAAGCGAGGACATCGTGCCCGATCCGACCACGGCCGACACCGAATCCGTCTGGGACTATCCGCGTCCACCCGACGTCGTACCCACTGACGAAACCGTCGAGGTGTTCTTCGCCGGACGCTCGATCGCCCACACCTCATCGAGTCTGCGGGTGCGCGAGACGAGTCACCCCCCGACGTACTACCTGCCGATGGACGCCTTCGCCGAAGGTGTGCTCCACCCGGTGCGCGGCACCACGTTCTGTGAGTTCAAGGGGGTGGCGCACTACTTCGACCTCGTCGCGGACACCGCTGCGGACGAAGCCGGGATCAGCGAGGAACGAGTGGCCCACCGAGCCGCCTGGCACTATCCGCAGACCACCCGCGGCTTCGAAATCCTGGCCGGCCATGTGGCGCTGATGCCGAGCATGGTCGACTCCTGCACGGTCAACGGTGAGCGCGTCGAAGCACAGGAGGGGTCCTTCTACGGAGGATGGATCACCTCACGGGTGCGCGGGCCCTTCAAGGGAGCACCGGGCACCCTGGGGTGGTGAGGCGATCGGGCGCATCGGATGATCGAAACGTGGCATCAGTCAGGCTGGTCTTCCCCCACCAACTCTTCGTCGAACACCTCGATGCCGACCCGGGCACGCAGTTCGTGCTCGTGGAAGACGACCTGTTCTTCCGCCAGTACGACTTCCACGCGCAAAAACTGATCCTGCACCGCGCCTCGATGCGACGGTTCGAAGACCGGCTGCGCGAGTCGGGGTATGCCGTCCATTACCTCGCCACCGATGCCGGGCGCAGCAGTGGCGAAAGGCTGGAAGCGCTGCTGCGTGATCTCGACCCCGACCGCGTCGGATTCTTTGATCCGGTGGACGACTGGGCGACGCAACGGACGGCGGCCATACTGGACCGGCTGCCGGTGGCCTTCGATCCCGGCCGTGACGTGTGGGAGTCCCCGAACTTCGTCACCAGTCGCCAGGAGATCCGCTCGTGGTTCGCGGAGAACTCGGCGCGGATGCAGCACTTCTACGCGTGGCAGCGGCAACGCCTGGACATCCTCGTCGACGGTGACGCACCAGTGGGCGGCCAGTGGTCCTTTGACACCGAGAACCGCAAGAAGCTGCCCACGAAGCATCCCGTCCCACCGGTCACCTTCGCCGAGCACCATCCCGCGGTCACCCAGGCCATCGCCTGGGTTAAGGACGCGTTTCCCGAGGCGCCGGGTGATCCCGATGCCTTCGGCTGGCCCACCTCGCACGCCGAGGCGGAGTCGGCATACCGACAGTTTCTGGACGAACGGTTCGCCGAGTTCGGCCCCTACGAGGACGCCGTCAGCGCCGAGCACCCCTTCCTCTTCCATGCGCTGCTGACCCCTTCTCTGAACATCGGGCTGTTGTCCCCGCGGGCCGTGGTGGACCAGGCCTTGCAGGAGGCCGAAGCCCAGGACATCGGGCTGCCTTCGCTGGAAGGGTTCATCCGCCAGGTGATCGGCTGGCGCGAGTACATGCGGGCCACGTATCTGCTCTGGGGGCCTCGGATGCGGACGTCGAACCAGCTGGAGCACCATCGCTCGCTCGGGCCCGGTTGGTGGACCGGCCAGGTCGGTCTCTCGCCGGTGGACCATGTGCTCTCCTCGGTGTTGAAGACCGGCTATGCCCATCACATCGAGCGACTGATGGTGCTCGGCAACGCGATGTGCCTGCTGCGCGTGCGGCCCGACGCGTCCTACGAGTGGTTCATGGAGATGTTCGTCGACGCCTACGACTGGGTGATGGTGCCCAACGTCTACGCGATGAGCCAGTTCGCCGCCGGGAGCGCCATCACGACCAAGCCCTACGTCTCGGGCAGCAACTACCTGAAGAAGATGTCCGACCTGCCCAAGGACGATTCGATGCAGGACTGGGACGGCTTGTACTGGACCTTCGTGGCCGACCACCGGGAGGTCTTCGAGGCGAACTATCGCTCGCGGATGATGACGAAGATGTGGGACGGGTTCGACGACGACAAGCAGCACGGCCTCCGCCAGCGGGCCCACTCCTGGCTGGACGACGCGTGGAGCGCCGAACGGACTGACTAGAGCGTGCTGAGCTCGCGGGTGATCCCGTCAACCGTGTCCCCGGCCAGCTTGAGGAAGATCAGGGTCATCAGCGGGTCGGCATACCGCGCCTTGCCGTTGAACGTGACCCGGGAGTCGTAGGTGATCCGCACGCCCTGCTCGTGCGCAAGGACGTCAATGGTGTCGATCGAGGTCGCCGTGCTGTTGGTGCCGACGAAGACCACCCCATCGGTGCGCAACTCGCGAAGTTCGTAGCGCAGCTCCGTTGTGATGAAGATCAGCTTGCTGGTGTTGTGCCACGCCGAACCCACCTGGATCGGCCCCTCGTCGAGTCGCTCGTTGGCCACGCTGCCCGGGTCCCAGTCGGTCGCGTGCGAGAAGTCCTTGAGGTAGTCGATCGCCACCGACTGCTCGACGTCGACCGGGAACTGCCTGGTGACGTGCACCATGGGGGCCTCCTGAAGGGGTTGGTGCGTCGTATCGTATCGACCGACCTACCCTGGTTTCATGCCTACCGCACTGCTCTGGCTCCGTCGTGACCTGCGACTGCACGACCTGCCCGCGCTAGGCGCTGCGCACGCTGCAGCCGACGGTGGACGCGTCCTGCCGGTCTTCGTGCTCGACCCATCGCTGCTCGAGCAGTCGGCGGTGCGAACCCATTGCTTGCTCACCGCGTTGGACGCTGCGCAGACGGCCTACGACGGCGCCATCGTGGTGCGGACGGGGACACCGGATGAGGTGATTCCCGCGCTGGTGCGTGAGTCGGGCGCCGCGTCCGTGCACATCTCAGCTGAGTCCACCCCGTTTGGTCGAGCCCGGGACGAGCGGGTCCGCGACGCGCTGCCCGAGGGGGTGCCGCTGGTCGCCACGGGCTGCGCGTATGCCGTGGGTCCGGGGACGATCCGCAACGGCTCAGGGGATCCGTACAAGGTCTTCACCCCCTTCTCCAAGGCGTGGCGCGAGCATGGCTGGCCCGACCCGGCGAGCGTCCCAGCAGGTCTGCGGTGGCACCGGCAGGTCGAGGGCGAACGAGTGCCGGACCGCCCGAACCTGCCGGAAGGTATCGACCTGCCGCAGGTCAGCGAAGGCGCGGCCGCCGATCGGTGGCAGGAGTTCGTCGAGAACGTGGCCGACTACGGCGAGGAACGGGACCGACCCGATCACGACGGCACCAGCCAGCTGTCGGTGCACCTGAAGTACGGAACGGTGCACCCCCGCACGTTGTTGGCCGATCTGGCCTCACGCCGCAGCGGTGGCGCCTTCACGTTTGCCACGGAGCTGGCCTGGCGTGAGTTCTATGCCGATGTGCTGTGGCACAACCCCGCCTCGGCCTGGAGCGACCTCAAGCCCGCCTTGTCGGCGATGTCGTATGAGGACCCGGACACCGATGAGCACGTCGCCGAGATGGTCCAGGCCTGGCGTGAGGGACGCACCGGCTATCCCTTCGTCGACGCCGGGATGCGACAGCTGCTGGCGCAGGGGTGGATGCACAATCGGGTCCGCATGGTCACGGCGAGTTTCCTGTGCAAGCACCTCCACGTGTGGTGGCCGCACGGCGCCCGGCACTTCATGACCCACCTGCGCGACGGTGATATCGCGTCGAACAACCATGGCTGGCAGTGGGTCGCCGGGACGGGGACCGACGCGGCGCCATACTTCCGGATCTTCAACCCCACCACTCAGGGTCAGCGCTTCGACCCCGAGGGTGACTACGTGCGCCGCTACGTGCCCGAGCTGCGCCACCTGAGCGGCAAGGCCGTGCACGAGCCGGGGAAGGCGCCGGGCGGCTACGACCACGGATATCCCCCGCCGATCGTGGATCACAAAGAGGCTCGATCCGAGGCGTTGGCCCGATACGAAAGCTCTCGCTCCTAGGCGTCGACACACCGGCGCAGGGCCACCCCCGCCAACCACGCCGCCGCCTCCGGCAACACCGAGTCGTCGAACGCGGCGCGCGGGGAGTGGTTGTCCGGGGCGTGCTCGACGTCGCCGATGCCGGCCCCGAGGAAGAAGTAGGCCCCCGGCACCTCGTTCATCACGAACGACATGTCCTCTGAGCCCATCTCGGGCGACAGCCGCCGGGTGTGACGATCAGCCCCGAAGAGGTCCGAGGCCACCTCGGCAGCGAGCGCATACTCCGCCTCGTCGTTGATCGTTGCCGGGTATCCCTCGCTGAACGTCACGACAGCGTTCAGGCCGTGGGCCGCACTCACCCCGGCGGCGACTCGCTCGATGGCCGCCTTCGCGGTGGTCCGGATCTGCGGGGTGAAGGTCCGCAACGTGGCGGCCAGCTCAGCACTGTCCGGGATGATGTTGTCCTTCGTGCCTGCGCTCACCCGGCCCACCGTCAGCACGACGGAGTCGAAGGCGTCGAAGGTTCGAGTCACCATGGTTTGCAGCGCCAGCACGATCTCGCAGACCACCGGCACGGGGTCGGCTGTTCGGTGCGGAGTGGACCCGTGGCCACCGCGCCCGGTCACCGTGATCTGCACGGTGTCGGCCCCGGCCATCATCGCGCCGGGTTTGGCCGACCAGTGGCCGCACGGAAGCTCGGAGGAGAAGACGTGCATGGCGTATGCCGCGTCGACCCGTCGTCCAGCGGCGTCCAAGAGTCCTTCGGCGAGCATCGGCTCGGCCCCGCCGGGGCCTTCTTCGGCGGGCTGAAACATCAGCACGACGTCCCCGGCCAGCTCGTCGCGCTGAGCGTGCAGAATCCGAGCCGCGCCGACCATCGCGGCCATGTGCAGGTCGTGCCCACACGCGTGCATCTGACCGATGTGCCGAGAGACGTAGGGGACGTCGACCTCCTCGGTCACCGGCAGGCCATCCATGTCACCGCGCAGCAACACCACGGGTCGGCTGGCGTCGTCATGGGCGCCGCGGTCCTTGGCCCCCCGCAGCACGGCGACGATGGAGGACAGGCCCTGTCCGGTGGTGATTTCGAGGTCCAGGCCCTGCAGTTCGGTGAGCAACCGGGCCTGGGTCAACGGCAGCTGCAGCCCGATTTCGGGGATCTGGTGAAGGTCCCGGCGCAGGGCGCGCAGGTCGTCGGACAGGGCACGGGCGAGCTCGAACGTGTGCGGCATAGCGACACTGTGCCATGCGCCGCCGACCACTTCCTGCCGCCGGTCAACCCATCCGCACCGCCACTGCCTCCGGTGCTGCATTGTCGCTCTAGTGCTGCACGATCAGGCAGCACCCGACCCAAGGTGCAGCGCACGGAGGGTCGGTGCAGATCTGCGATCATGGATCGGTCATGACCACACCCCCTCTTTCTGCCCTTGACGACGCGAGCGCCCACGGCGCCGATGTGCGCACGATGCGTCTGGCGATGACGGCGCTGATCATGGGCGGCTTCGCGATCGGGGTCACCGAGTTCGTCACCATGGGCCTGCTGCCCCAGATCGCGGCCGGCATCGATGAGGACATCCCGACCGCCGGGCACACGATCTCCGCGTATGCCGTGGGCGTGGTGATCGGCGCCCCGTTGATCTCGATCTGGGGTGCCAAAGCTCCACGCCAAGCCATGTTGTTGGGGTTGATGGCGGTGATCGTTCTCGGCAACGGGCTGTCCGCGCTGGCCCCGAGCTACGAAGCGTTGATGCTCGCGCGGTTCTTCGCCGGTCTGCCGCACGGCGCGTTCTTCGGGATGGCCTCGTTGGTGGCCGTCAGCCTCGCGCCGAAGGGGCGAAGTGGCCGAGCGGTCGGCACCGTCATGCTCGGCATCCCGTTCGCGAACGTGCTCGGGGTGCCCGCCGCGACCTGGATGGGACAGGCCTACGGCTGGCGGTCGGCATACTGGGCGGTGGCCGTCATCGGTGTCGTCACCGTCGTGTTGATCAAGACGTGGGTGCCGCGGACCGAGGCCGACCCGACGCAGGACTGGCGCCGGGAGATCCGGGCTTTCCGGAGCACGCAGGTGTGGCTGACCCTGCTGGTCGGAGCGATCGGCTTCGGCGGGATGTTCGCGATGTACGCCTACATCGCACCCACCGTCACCGAGGTCACCGGACGGTCCGAAGGGTGGGTTCCGCTGTTCTTGTTGGCGTTCGGGATCGGGATGATCGTGGGCACCAAGCTCGGCGGTTACCTCGCGGACTGGTCGATCCTGCGTTCGTTGGTGATCAGCGGGGCGGTCATCACCGCCCTGCTGGCTGCGTTCTCGTTCACCGCACAGTGGACCGTGCCAGCGATGCTCACCGTGTTCGCCATCTCCGTGTCCACCGGCGCCTGGGTGATCGGGCTGCAGATGCGCCTGATGAGTGTGGCCGGTCCGGCCCGCAACCTCGGTGCTGCGATGAACCACGCCTCGCTGAACTTCGCCAATGCCCTCGGCGCCTTCCTCGGTGGGTCGGTGGTCGCGGCGGGCTACGGCTATCGGGCCCCCAGCCTGGTCGGTGCCGCCCTCGCCGCTGCCGGACTGCTGGTGCTGGGGTTGTCGGTGGCCGTGCACCGCCGGGACCTGCGGTTTGCGGCGACCGAGCCCGTCGTCCAGGGCTGATCGATGACTCGATCGGCCCTGCTCACGACGAGCATCGAGGGGGTGCGGGACGCCTTCCCGCTCGCCCTCGCCGCCATTCCGTTCGGGCTGGTCTACGGCGTGGCCGTGGTCGACAGCTCACTGTCCGCCTGGGTGGGAGCCGCCGG
>JBASAZ010000129.1:0-6131 GCA_049650845.1 Ornithinimicrobium sp. | reverse complement strand
TCGCAAGATTGACCTCCCGTTCAACCGGCACGCCATCGAGACGGTTCGTGGGATGGGATACCGACTGGATACGGATGGGGGTTAACCACCGGTCCGCGACGTCGCTCCTGGTGGCGAGTGGGTCGGGGCTACTTCGGTCCCCGACGCGGCGTGAGGTGGATACCGGCCAACATGCATCGCACGGACCCGCCGGCGAGCTCAATGGTCGGGACATCGACGGCCATGATCCGGCAGCTGCGTTCGATGATCTCGATCTGCTCGGGGTCCAGGCACCGGTGCGCCCGGCTCGACATCACCAGGAGCCGACCGCGCGGGCTCTGCAACTCGATGGCGTTGCCTGCGAAGTCGAGGATCTGCTCGGTGCGCAGCGCGATCAGGTCACGCTGGGAGTCCTCGATGGCCTCGATGACTTCGGCCCGGCGGCGGTGATCGGGGATCATCTCGAGGCCGATCATGGCAAAGGCGGTGCCGATGCACATCATGACGTTGGTGTGATAGATCGGCTGCCCGGTGGAGTCGACGGCATCGAAGACCAAGGACTCGTAGCCGAAGCGGGTGCAGAAGCGTTCCAACGCCATCGAGTTGGCCCGATTGGAGCGCGCGGCGAAGACCAACCGGCTGGTGTGGTCCAGCACCATGGCTCCGGTGCCCTCCAAGAAGATGCCGTCGTATTCCAGACCGGAGTAGTCGCTGACCTCCTGCACCCGGTAGTCCCGCTTCAACATCTCGATGATGTCGCTGCGTCGCTCGATGCGCCGACTCTGCGAGTGCATCGGATAGATCGCAACGTAGCCGCCGGCGTGAGTGGAGAACCAGTTGTTCGGGAAGACGGAGTCGGGGTGGGTGGCGCTGTCGTTCTCGAACACGTGCACCCGGATGCCGGCTTCGCTCAAGGCCTCGGCGACGCCGGTGACCTCGGCGTAGGCGTCGCTCGCAATCTGGACGGCGTCTCGAGTGGGGTCGAGGGCTTGGAAGGCGTTGTCGACGGCCGTGGCTGGATTAGGGGTGAAGTGACGCGGGCGGATCAGCACGACTGCCGGCGGAGCTTGGGACGACACCTGGTCAGTATGCGGCACGGTGAGCGCCGTCATTTCGGCTCACCCGCGGTGACCGCTGGACTGGCGAAAAGTCTCCTGGGCCGCCGCAAAGGGACCGCTTCGGGCGGCCAGGTCAACCAACCAGGGGGTGAAGTCCGCCGAGAAGCTCACGCTCGCCTCCAAGGGCAACAAGGAGGGAAGATTGTCGATGGCGATGACGTCCAGCGGTGGGACTGCCCCGGTCGGGTCCGCGCCCTGGCGCGAACCGAAGCGTCGCACGGGTTCTTCCCAGGTGGTGATCGAGGTGTTGATCGGCAGGGCGTTGTTCGCCGAGGTGACGTCACAGGTGACGTCACCGATCACCCGCAGTCGTCGGCCGGGTGCGGTGATGTCGTCGCTGGTCACGAAGGGTTTCTGGGGGCGATGGCTCACCACGCAGTTGATCAGGATCTCGTGATCCAGCAGCGCGGACGTGTCGAGATCGGTGGTCTCGGCCAACCCCCATTTAGACGGCGTCCAGCCCGCCCCCCGAAGCGCGTCGACCGCGCCGCGACCACTGCGGCCGCGGGCACCGATGACCAACGCGGACCCCGTGGGTGCCGCACACTCCTGGACCGCCTTATCGAGCTCGCCGCGAGCCATCGGCGCTAACGGGGCCGCCAAAGCCCCGTGGGCTTGCAGCAGCGACAGCGAGGCGCCGACGTATCCGGCCCAGTAGCCGAAGGCCACGACGCGGCGGTGGTCGAGGGTGAGGTACTCGATGTCGAGCAGCTCCCCACCCCCTCGCTCGAATCGGCCCAGCAGCTCGGCCGCACCGTCTTGGCCCTTGTAGGCGTGCGCGAAGTAGATATGGGTATGCCGCAGCTCCGCTGGCGCTTCGGGTAGTTCTTTGATGCCGACGATGTAGGCATCCGGCGGGGCATCGACCCACGACCCGCTGTCGGCGAGGTGCGCGCCAGCCTCGGCATACTCCGCGATCTCGAAGACCCGTTGAGCTGAACGCTCGACGGTGATCTGGGCACCGGCCCCGATCAGCGCGCGCGCGTCGGTGGGGGTGATCGGCGCGCGGCGCTCGGTGGAACGCACTTCGGCCCGCATCCACAGGTGAAGGCCATGGTGTCGCTGATCTGGGGAGCTCGTCTGGTTCACTCGCCCACCCTAAGACGCCTGCTGGTCAGCCCGGAGCCTGCCGCCCGGTCAATCCTCGCTGGACGTATCCTCACCTGGCACCGGATCGCAGGCAACGACCTGTGTCCTCCGTGGCGGGAAGGCGTAGGCACCATCTGGGATGTCGTGGTGGTCGGCGGCGGGCCGGCGGGGAGCAGCGCTGCATTGGCGGCCATGTCCCAGTGCCCGGGCGCGCGCGTCCTCGTGCTCGACCGAGCGCCGATCGGTCGGGACAAGTCCTGCGGCGACGGCATAGCCCCGCACGCAATGGACGTCGTGCGCGCTATCGGCGGGCCGACATCGTTTCCAGGACACCCGCCGATCGGGACCTTGGAACTGGCGAACGGCACCGTCCGGGTGGTGCGCGAGATGCGGCGGCCTGCGTTGGTGGTCCCGCGGACGACCTTCGACGCGGCTCTGATGGACGCGGCGCTTCAGCGTGGAGCGCGGTTCAGCCAGGGCGCGGTCCGCGGGCTCGACATCCGAGCCGATGGGGTCCTGCTCAACGGTGCGATCATGGCCCGGACCGTGATCGCCGCCGACGGGGCGCATTCCACCGTTCGCCGACTGTCCGCAGAGCAGGGTGTGGCGCGGGGACGGGTCGCCATGGCATTGCGTGGATACGCACCGACACCCGTGGGGCGAGCCGGTCGGCAGGTCATCCGTTTCGGCCAGGTGCGACAGCCCTCATACGCCTGGTCCTTCGACCGGGGGGACGGTTGGGCGAACGTCGGGTACGGCGAAGTGCTGCACGCAGGTCGTGCTCGAGCGCCACTGACCAGGTCCGTGATGGTGGAGCAAGTCGAGCAGATGTTGCCGGGCAGCACGGCGGGAGCGCAGCGTTGGCTGGGGCACCACCTCCCGCTGTCCACGCCCCGGTTTGCGCATCCGACGGGACCGGTCCTGTATGTCGGGGACGCCGCATCCTTGATCAATCCGTTGACGGGTGAGGGCATCTACTACGCCGTGGCCACCGGCGCGTTGGCCGGTGTCTGCGCCGTGCAACCCCACGCGCCGGTGGCAGTCGCTCGGGCGTATCGCACCACCGTGCGCCGACTGTTGGGCCCGCACCTCGCCACCACCGCGACGTTGGCGCGAGCGGTCGGCGCTGCCGGAGTGCTCGACGCCGGATTGCGGGCCTGCGCAGCGGATCAACGCGCGTTCGACGATCTGGTCGAGGTGGGCTTGGGTCGCGGGACGCTCACGGTGCCCCTGCTGGGCGCTGTGGTCCGCGTCGTGACGCCTGGCCATCTCCGCTGATCCCATCTTCTGCTGAAGGCCGAGGAATCGGGTATGTTGTCCCCGTACCTTTACACCGTAAACCCCTTGATGAAGGAGAGACCATGAGCAAACTCACCATGGCTGCCGCTGCGGCCGCCGGATACGTCTTCGGTGCCCGCGCGGGACGCGAGCGCTACGAGCAACTCAGCGAGAAGGCTGAGTCGCTGTGGAACAACCCTACGGTTCAGAAGGGCAAGCGTCGCGCGCAAGACAAGGCCAAGGACGCAACCTCGGACGGCACCGAGTCCAGCCTGAGCGACACCAGCGGCCACCAGGACGACAACTCCGATCCCTTCGGCCAGAATTCCAGTCAATTCAATGTCTGAACGGATGACCACGAGCCCGGATCACGCCAGCACTGGTGAGCTGATCGCTCGGTTGTCCGAGCAGACCTCAACGTTGATCCGCGACGAGATGCGCTTGGCCCAGGCCGAGATGTCGCAGAAGGCCAAGACTGCGGGCACAGGTCTCGGCATGTTCGGTGCCAGTGGACTACTGGCTCTGTTGGGCCTGGGCGCGGGGGTGGCCACGGCGATCATCGCCCTCGCACTGGTGTTGCCCACGTGGGCCGCCGCCTTGATCGTCACCGTGACGCTTCTGGCCGTGGCGGGGATCGTGGCGCTGATGGGGAAAAAGAAGGTCCAGCAGGCCAAACCGACACCAGAACGCACCATTGCCAACGTCAAAGAGGACGTCGCCACCGTGAAGGAGAACGCCTCAAGATGAGCACAGCAGCAACAGCACACGGTCAGGACGACAGCGAAGCACCGCAACAGTCCAAGGACCCCGACCAGATTGAAGCCGAGATCCAGGCGACGCGTGCGGAGCTGAGCGAGACCGTGGACGCTCTCAGCGCGAAGCTGGATGTGAAGTCTCGCGCCCAGCACCGGGTCGATGACGTGAAGCACCAGGTTCAAACCACGATGACGGACCCCGACGAACGGGCGGATGCGCTGAAACAGGCGGCTCCGGTGCTGGCCGGCGTCGCGGTGGTGGCGATCCTCCCGGGCCTGCTGCGGCGGGTAGCTCACCGATGAGCCGGGGCCGCTCGACGAAAGACAAGGCGAAGGATCAGGCGGCCGAGCAAGGCAACGCGCCTGACCCGGAATCGGAGTCGAAGCCCGACGGCATGGGCGATGTCAAGGGACCCACCTGGAAATACACGGCACGTAAAACATTCCGTGAGTTCATCGATGACGAGTGCACCGACGTGGCTGCGGCGCTGACGTACTTCGCCGTGTTGGCGTTGTTTCCTGCGCTGATCGCCATTCTTTCCTTGCTCAGTTTGGTGGGGGAGGCTGACACGACGGTGACCACCGTCACGGACATCGTCAGTGGTGTAGGCGGCGACTCGGTCGCTCAGACCCTGGAGCCCACGGTCCGGAAGTTGGCTACGTCCTCCGGCGGCGGTATCGCCCTCATCATCGGTTTAGCCACCGCCTTGTGGTCCGCCTCGGGATACGTCATGGCCTTCAGCCGCGGGATGAACCGGGTCTACGAGATCGATGAAGGCAGGCCGGTGTGGAAGCTCCGACCGATGATGATCCTGATCACCCTGATCATGGTCGTCATGGTGGTGCTCATCGCCCTGCTGCTGGTTGTTTCCGGATCGGTAGCCACCACGATCGGTTCGACGATCGGTCTGGGGTCGACGCTGGTGACGGTCTTCCAGATCGCCAAGTGGCCGGTCATTCTGATCTTGGCCATCATGACGGTCGCCCTGCTCTACTACGCGACGCCCAACGTGAAGCAACCGAAGTTCCGCTGGATCAGCCTGGGGGCGGCTTTCGCCATCCTCGTCTGGATCCTGGCCTCGGTCGCGTTCGGTTTCTACGTGGCCAACTTCTCGAGCTACAGCAACACCTACGGGTCGTTGGCCGGGGTCATCATCTTCTTGCTCTGGCTCTGGATCACCAATAACGCCCTGCTGCTCGGTGCCGAGCTGGACGCCGAGCTGGAGCGCTCGCGCGAGCTGCAAGGTGGGATCGCCGCCGAGGAAGAGCTGCAGCTGCCCGTTCGTGACTCGTCAAAGATCGAGAAGACCAAGGCTAAGGAAGCTGAGGACATCGAGAAGGGCCGTGCCCTACGCAAGAGCGCAGGGGAGTCGACTGAGGAGTCAGAGGCCGACAGCGGCTCGCGGAGGCGCTAGCGGAAAGAGCACGGACGACGTGCAGACGCCTGCGGTTGCAATGTGGGCGCGGACAGGTACGTTTACAACGTAAGCATTCAACGCAAGACAGAGGAGTACTCATGGTCAGCACCGAGCAGATGCAAGGACTGTTGGACAACGATGGCGTCGTCATCGACAACGACGGCGACAAGGTGGGCAAGATCGGCCAGGTGTATCTGGACGACAAGAGCGGTAACCCGGAGTGGGTCACCGCGAAGACTGGCTTGTTCGGGGGATCGGAAACCTTCGTGCCGTTGGCCGCTGCCGACGTGCGGGACAACGAAATCCGCGTGCCCTACGACAAGGGCACGATCAAGGATGCGCCCAAGATGGAGGACGCCGAGGGGCATCTCTCCCCGGAGCAGGAATCCGAGCTCTACCGCTACTACGGCTTGGAAGATGGCGGCACGGGCCAGCACGGCGAGGTGAACACCGTGGCTTCCGGCGATGTCGACCGTGACCACGATGGAGTGAGG
>JBASAZ010000128.1:0-2519 GCA_049650845.1 Ornithinimicrobium sp. | reverse complement strand
GCTCTGCCCAGCGCCGATCACCACACCCGTGCGTACTGTCAGAGGAGCGCGGAGAGCACTGCTGAGGTGAGGTGGGGGCTACTGCGGAAAGTCGATTGGGCATAGGTCGGAGGTCACGGCGACGACGGTGGGAGCCGCGACCACGGCGACCGGCGTCAGGAGCAGGGCGGCGGTTGCCACGACGGCGATTGCTGATCGGGTTGTGCCCAGCGGATGTGCGGGCGCGACGAGTCGCCGTACCCGGGTCAGCGAGGTGCTGCCGCCCGCACCCAGTGCTACCCCCGGTGCTGAGACCTCAGCGAGGCTCACCAGCGCTGTCGCGATCGTCAACCGGTCGTTGCGGCGCGCGGCAACGTCGTCAGCGAGCATCTCGACTAGGCGGGTCAGCTCGCGGTGGGCCTCCCGCAGCGCCGGGACCTGCGGGAAGGCCCGTCGCAGTGCGGCCGAGGTCGCTAGCACGAGGTCATGGCGACCGCGCAAGTGCGCCCGCTCATGTGCCAGCACGGCGGTGAGCTGATCATCGTCGAGAGCGGCCAGTGCCCCGGTGGTGAGCACGACCTGTCGGTGACGCCCAGGCAAGCAGTACGCGACCGCCGCAGCGTCGTCCACGACCAACGCGTCGTATCCCTGGTGACGACGGGCGATCAGGTTCACCCCATCTACTTGACGGTCCCGCTCGCGCGCCCCGCTGACCAAGCCCGCGATGAGGCAGTATCCGGCCCTGGCGACCACCGCGACAGCGAAAACTGCCCCGGTCGCGCTGAGTGCTGCTCCACCCGGAGTGGCGTACTGGGCGCGCAGCGCCATCGCACACGCGGAGAGCAGTTCGGCGAGGTCAGAGCTGAACGAAAGCGCAGGCAGCGCAAGGGCAGCACCGGCGAGGACGACGGCCGTCACCACCGAAAGGCTCACTGCCTGCCACGCGGTGATGCCCAGCCGCGGGGAACGGTCAGGCCATGAAGACCGGGCCAGCAGCCGTGGAGCAAGCGTTGCCGCGAGGACGGCGAAGATGACCAAAGTGATCGGCGCGGTCACGAGTCGCTGGCCTTCCCGCTCGCAGGCCGTTGCTCCAAAGCCTCCCGCAACCGAATGACCTCACCAGGTGGCATCTGCTCGAGGAAGTGTAACAGGGTCGCCGCCCTGTCGCTGCTATCGGCCAACACCTCTCCCATGACTGCCGCGTGGTGCTGCTCCCTGGTCTTGGCAGGCTGATACTGGTAGGCGCGATCGGACATCTCACGCGTCAGGAACCCCTTACGGTGCAGATTGTCCATCACGGTCATCACGGTGGTGTAGGCGATCCGCCGCTCTCGCCGCAGGTCTTCCAAGACCTGTCGAACGGGCACCGGATCGCCGTAAGCCCACAGTCGATCCATGATCACGGCCTCGAGCTGCCCCAACTGGCGCACCAGTGACCACCTTGCCTGTCCTCGTGTCTTGAGGCGCCGACTGCGCCGACTGCGCCGCTCTAGGGACCATAGTAGACAACACTTCCGGTCCGCGTCAGTGACTACCGCCACCGGCGCTGGAACCTGTCGTGCTCATGCCTCACCCTGGACACCGTTCGTGTTGCCTTCGGCCTCGCTCGACAGGTGAAGGAAACTGAGGCGGAGGACGGGGTCAACAACCCGTTGATCGCCTGCCCGTGGCACCGAACGGCAGGCATGCCTGCCGTTCGGTGCCACGGCTACCTACTGCTGAGAGAGCCCGGAACGGCGTCGAAGGTATTCCTCCTCCTCAATCTCACCAGCGGCGTAGCGCCGGCGCAGCAGATCCTCTGGAAGCTCCTCACCGCTCGTCTGACCGGACCGCAGGTTGCCCGTACGGCGGGCCAGCGCAACGATCCCAACGACGGCCAACGCGAGAACCGCGATGCCAACCAGGACCCAGAGCAGCATCCACACACCCATTCCACCCATCATGCCGCCGCCCATCATGTCTCCCACTGTCGACCTCCCTTACTTACCTTCTGCATGGCCACGACTGACTCCTCACTGGTCTCCCGACGCCGTCGATGACACTGGGATCCATGGCGGTGGCAACCACGTTTCTACTATCCACTTTAGTATAAGGCCAGTTAAGGTCCGCCGCGGACCGCCACGGGGGACCGGACGATAGGAGCCACAGCCCCGGGTACTGGGTGGACTCAGGTGCACAACGGCGGTACGGCCGTAGGAGGTATTGCCCCCAGTGAGATCAACGATGTCCTAAACGGGCACGCCACACTGCATCCGCGATGTCTGGACCAGGCCCACCTTGTCTCACGGCGCTGAACACGACAAACCCAAGAGCACAACGCAAACACCCACGACGAAACGCGCTCCATCGCCGCCACGTAAAGCCCACGGACTTCCGCCACTGACCGGCGACGATTCTCGCCGTCGTGCCGCGCTGGCCCGCGCCCCGAGCGAAGAACAACGACAGCACGATGATGTCGTCGACGTTGGTGACCAGGAAGAGACCGACCGCCTGAAGTACTGGTGTGAGTAGGCCCATGACTATGACTACCTTCACTCATG
>JBASAZ010000127.1:0-26285 GCA_049650845.1 Ornithinimicrobium sp. | reverse complement strand
GACCTGTGCGAGCCCAGTAGTCGAGCTGTCGATAGGTCACCCCCGCGGCCCCACAGGCCGTTGGGCCGCGATATCCGCTGCCATCATCGAACGAGAAGGAGTCGTGCCGGAACAACACCCCTTGGGTGGGGCCCGCATCAGACTGGCTCGCGTCAGTGTGACCCGGATCGGATTGGCCAGGCACGTGTGCTCCCGCGACCACGGCGACCTCCCACTGTTCTTGCTCGGCTTCCCCCGGACACAACCTGCCGTCGGGCAAGCGCTGCGGTGGAACGGTATTTGACACGGTAAGGGCCCGGGGGGCGGCGGTCAACGACGACGCGCCGACGGCGGCGGCTAGGAGTCGCTGCCCCCGCCGCTCGGGTGTGGGTCATCCGGATCCTCGCGCTCGGCCTCGTAATCCGAGCGCATCGACTCGAAGTCTTCCGGGGTAACGGTGTCCAAGAACTCCTTGAAGCGCTCAACCTCGTCTTCGTCTTCGATGGCCATCGTGATCCCAGCGAGGTCGAGCAGGTCCTCGGCAGCCCAGATGGGCGTGGAAGAACGCAGCGCCAACGCAATCGCGTCGGAGGGTCGGGACTCGATGGTGCGTTGGCCATTGTCGAAGACCAAGGTGGCGTAGAAGATGCCGTCGCGCATCTCGGTGATGTGCACCTGCTCCAACTGGTGCCCGAGCTCGGCGATCATGGTCACCATCAAGTCGTGGGTCAGCGGCCGCGGCGGCTCCACGCCCTGTTGTGCGTAGGCGATGGCGGTCGCCTCGGGCGCGCCGATCCAGATGGGCAGGTATCGCTGCCCATCCCGCTCGCGGAGCAGCACGATGGGGCTGTTGGTCGGCATCTCGACCCGCACGCCCAGGACGTCCAGTTCTTTCACACCTCCTACCGTACCCGCCGACGTGGCCCGATGGAGAGAAACCCGCGGCTATCGAGACGTGCTCAGGCCCGCCCGGACCAGCGCGGTGTGCAAAGCCAAGCTGCGGGCCACGATGTCGGCCTGGACCTCGTCCGGGTCAGCGCCCGCCGCCCCCCGGGCACGACGGCGCCGGATCGGCTCCAGAATCTGCTCGGCGAGTCCGATCTCGCGGTCGGCCGCCACCCGGAAGAGGCGCAGATGACGAGCCTCGATCCCGTATGCCGCCAGCGCCGCAGCTTGCCGCGCGACATCGATGTCGTCGATGCTGTGTCGGCCGGCTGCGTCCACGCGCAACAGCCCGAAAGACTTCAACGCGTTGTAGGTGGCCGCATCCAATCCCGTGCGTTCGCGCAGTTCGGTGGGGCTGACCCGGACCGATCGACGCCGCAGGGGCCGCACCGCCTCCGCTGCGGCCGCGGGTGGCCCCCCGCCCCCCTCGTGACCTGCAGGCGAAGCGCCCGCCGACGCTGCGTTGCTCGGGGGGAGCTGGGTGGCTTCGTCGCTCTGCGTGGTTGGGCTGCCCTGTGTCGTTGGGCTGCCCTGCGTGGTTGGGCTGCCCTGCGTGGTTGGGCCGCCCTGCATGGTTGGGCTGTCCTGCGTCATGGGACTGCCCGGGGAGTCCGTGCCGCTCGGCACACCAGGAGCTGGCCTCGGCAGGGCAACCACACCGGCCTGATCCATCTCAGCCAGGTGTCCACGGATCACTCGTAGCGGCCAGAACTTCTCGCGCTGCGCCGTCACGATGAATCGCAGTCGATCGACGTCTTCGGGAAGGAAGAGCCGAGTTCCGCTTTCGCTGCGCTCCGGAGTGATCAGCCCTTGCGCTTCCAGAAATCGGATCTTGGAGACGCTGACCCCGCCGAACTCGGCATTCAGAATCTCCACGACCCGACCGATCGGAACCCCCTGCTCTGCGGCCGGGATGCCCTGAGGGCTCACTGCCGCCCGAGGTGATACATCAGCCGGAACTTGCCGATCTGGACCTCGTCGCCGGCGTGCAACAGAGCCTCGTCGATGCGCTGACGGTTGACGTAGGTGCCGTTCAGCGAACCCACGTCACGCACCCGGTATCCCTCGCCTTCCCGGACGAACACCGCATGGCGGCGCGACACGGTCACGTCGTCGAGGAAGATGTCGCTTTCCGGGTGCCGCCCGGAGCCGACCTCTTCGTCGTCGAGCAGGAAGCGGGCCCCGGTGTTGGGTCCACGCAGCACCATGAGCAACGCCGTCCCGTGTCGCAGGGCATCCACGGTGGCCTGGTCCTCGGGGGACAGCCGTGGGGCGTCCTCGTCGAAGGAATATTCCGTCGCCGGCACGTCCACACCGTGCGGGATGCGAGCCGTCGTCGGGTCCGATCCCGAGGCATGGTGTTCACGTTCACGTTCACGGTCACTCACGCGAGCACCTTCTCTCAGTTGTCTAGCATCGATGGCGTCACATTCTCACGCGGTCGGCGAGCACACCTTAGCCCAGGGGACCGCTCAACTGACGTGTTCGCGGTACGCCCCGACGTCCATCAAGTCTCCGAGCGCGGATGGGTCGGCAATCCTCATCTCATACATCCAGCCCTGGTCATAGGGGTCGGTGTTGATGATCTCCGGCGTCTGGTCCAGGACGTCGTTGACTGCGGTGATCTCCCCAGCCAGCGGGGCATACAAGTCGCTGACCGACTTGGTCGACTCGACCTCACCGACCGCCTCCCCCTTGGACAGGGTGTCGCCCACGGTCGGCAGACTGACGTAGACGACGTCCCCGAGCGCGTCCTGGGCGAATGAGGTGATGCCAACGCGAACGACGCCGTCATCCTGTTCACGCACCCATTCGTGCTCGGTGCTGTACAGCACGTCGTCTGGGTACTCGAGCTCACTCATGCGTCTCCTCGAAAGTCCGGTCCCGATGAGGATCAACGGGTCTGGGTCGACCGTATCTGGCAATGCGCCCTACGGCACGGGCTGAGCGTAGCCAGTCGTGTTCGGCACGTGCAATGCGTCCAAGGTCATCTCCTCTCGTTCCTGAACGTCGACGCTGCCACCGTTGCGCCGAACGTTGTCGGTGAAGCCCCCTGGAATGGCCAGCGCCCCCGACAACGTGTGCGAATCGCCGATAGCCAGGACGCGGTAGGGCTCCGGGACGGTCACACCATCGACCGTCAGCGTGTCCCGGCGAGCCTCCACCCAGGTGCTGGCCACGACCCGCACATCGCCGATCTGGATCGCTTCGGCTCCTCCATCGCGTAGTTCCTGGATCATGTCGACAATCGCTGTTGTCGTCAGCTCGCGATCCGGGTCCCGCACCAAGACTTCGATTCCCGGGCCCACGACGGGCACCGTGCCGGCCAGGATCTGATAACTGTCCAGCCTGCTTTGGGCGGCCTGCGCCGCAGCTGCGTCGTCCTCGCCTCCGATGAGGCGGTCCCGATCCCGCTGCAACTGCTGGACCTCGTCTTGGAGATTATCCGCGCGCACCGTCACGTCATCGAGCAGCGCAATCAGGTCATCTTCGGGCAGTTCTTCCAAGTCACCGGCCTGAATGCTTTGCACCTGAGCGACCAGTGCCAGGCCCAGAAGCAGGGTGATCCCGGCGGTCAGGAGATTGCCACGGCTCAGCCGTGGCCCGCTGATATGCCCAAGGCGTCGCCACGCCGCGAGGCGGCTACGCCTCGTGGAGCGCGCGAACCGCCTACCCGACCCGTGGTCCGAGGGTGGCGGCGAGTTCTCCTGCGGGTTCTCTCGAGGACTCTGGTGGGGTCCCTCCATTCAGGCCCCCAGCAAGTGACGACGGATCGCCGCGACGTTGGAGAATATCCGCAGGCCGAGCACCACGACGACACCGGTCGACAACTGCGCCCCGACGCCCAGCTGAATCCCGAGGAAGACGATCACCGCGGCGACCACCACGTTCGAAGCGATCGAGATGACGAAGACACGATCGTTGAAAACCCCCTCCAGCGCGGCCCGGACACCACCGAAAACGGCGTCCAACGCTGCGATCACCGCAATCGCCAGATAGGGCTCCAGCCACAGCGGCACCTCCGGGCGCAGGATCAGCCCCAGGACCACCCCGACGGCCAAACCGATCATCGGAATCACTGGTCGTCCTCCTGCTCATCGACGGTGGCCAACCGGGTGGTGAGCCGCTCGGCCGCTGGGGTCTCGATCTCGTCCCTGCGCTCCCACTCCATCACAATTCCGTACTCGGCCGACAACTCATCGAAGTATCGACCGGTGGCCCCTTGGTCCAGCTCCGCTTCAAGCGCCTGCCCGTCGCCGATCACCCGGACCTCATACGGCGGACTCAAGCCACGAAAGTCCACGATGATCGCCTCCCCGGCGAAGCGGATGGACGAGATGGACGTCAGCCGGTGCTCGTTGACGCTGATCGCCTCAGCGCCCACCGACCACATCCCGTTGACCAGAGCCTGCAGGTCGCCGGCCAAGACGCGATCGGAGTCGAACCCCGGCTCGGTGATCGGTTCCAGGTCGCCGCGGGGCGCATCGTCGACCGTGATGACCACGCCGGGCCCGACGAGTGCGTCGGCGCCGGCCAGGGTGCCCGCTTCCTCGAGCTGCGCCACCAAAGCCGGGTCCGGGCCGTTGGCGGAGTCGGCCTCCAGCTCGGTGATCTGCATACGCAGGCCGTCGACCTGGGCGGCGTAGCCGTCTCCCACCGCGACTTCGGCCTCGACTCGCTCGGCGAGCTCACTTCGCTCCTGCCCATCCTGGGGGTCCGGCGTCCGCAGCGACAGCGCGGCGATGCTCATCAAGAGACCCAACACCACCAGCGTGAGGATCAACAGCGGACTGTAGGAGCTGGTGGAACCGCGCTGGCCGGAGTCGATCCGGTTCTGGGCTGCCGTGTGGTAGCCGGGATCAACCGGTCGATCCAGGACCTCCTGGAGCAGGGCCATCGATGCTGCCGGGTCAGCGTTGGGCGAGGCGTGGGTCCGGCGGAAGGGTCTCACCCCAACACCGCTTGCCATTGGCGCCGACGTTGCCGGACCATGTCCGCCACCTGCCAGGCGTAGATGCCCGCGGCCAACCAGTACAGCCCGGTCCCCCACCAGATGAACGCCCACCCCACCGGCTGGGCCACGGTCCCCAGGATCGAGTCCTGTTGGGCCAACAGGAGCAGCGGGAAGGCGTAGAGCAGGTTGAAGGTTGCGGCCTTCCCGACGAAGTGCACCGGCGGTGCGGGCAAACGGTAGGACCGGGCCACCGGATACATTCCGGCAGTGAACGCATCCCGGGCCACCAGGATCAGCACGAACCACCAGGGGATGACGTCCCGCAGACCGAACCCGAGCAGCGTCGAGGCGATGTAGAGGCGATCCGCGATGGGATCGAGGTAGGCACCCACTTTGGACACCAGGCCGTAGTGCCGAGCGATCTTGCCGTCGAGGTAGTCGCTGATGCCGGAGAGCATCAAGACCACAACCGCCCAACCGTCGGCCTCGATGACCAGGAGCCACAAGAAGATGGGCACCCCGACGAGACGCAATCCCGAGATGATGTTGGGCACGGTGAACCACTCGTGTTTGCGAGGCATGATCTGCGGGACCCGCGCATACTCTCGGCGCGTCCCTCCCCCATCGGCCTCCCCGTCCATCGGGTCAGGATATCCGCCGAGCGACGGCTATCCGGTCATTCGTGGCTAGCCGGTCATCCTCGATCTGCGGGCCACCCCCCGGCGCGCCTCGCGCTACCCACGCACCTCGGCCGGACCCGTGGAGGGGTCCGGCCGATGTGTGTGACGTCCGCAGACGTCTCGATGTCGGGATGACAGGATTTGAACCTGCGACCCCCTGACCCCCAGTCAGGTGCGCTACCAAGCTGCGCCACATCCCGAGGCCTCCGAGGAAGCGAACAGAACCGTATCTCATCAGCGAACCGGCCCACGAATCGCCGGATCGCGTCCAGCCGTTCCCGCACCGCCGCGTGCGGATCAGTGCCGGATCAGTGCTTCAGCGGCGGCGTTTCTCGCGCACTCGCACGGAGATTTCGATCGGTGAGCCGGCGAAGCCGTACTCCTCGCGCAGTCGTCGCTCGATGAACCTGCGGTATCCAGCTTCGATGAAGCCACTGGCAAACAACACGAAGCGCGGAGGCCGGGTATCCGCCTGGGTGGCAAACAGGATCCGCGGCTGCTTCCCCGAGCGCACCGGGTGCGGTTGCCCAGCCACGATCTCACCGAGGAAGGAGTTGAGGCGACCGGTCGGGATGCGGCTGTCCCAGGAGTCCAACGCCTGGCGCAGGGCGGGCTCGAGCTTGCTGACGTGGCGACCGGTGGAAGCCGAGATGTTGACTCGCGGGGCCCAGGTGATCTGCACCAGCTCCCGCTCGATCTCCCGCTCCAGGTAATGCTGGCGTTCCTCGTCGAGGGTGTCCCACTTGTTGTAGGCCACGACGAGGGCCCGGCCGGAGTCGATGACCTGTTGGATGACCCGGATGTCTTGCTCGGCCACGGATTCCGAGACGTCAATCAACACCACGGCGACCTCGGCCTTCTCGAGGGCGGCCTGGGTGCGCAGCGAAGAGTAGAAGTCGGCTCCCCTGGTCTGATGCACGCGTCGGCGAATGCCCGCGGTGTCCACGAAACGCCAGACGTTCCCGCCGAGGTTGATCAGCTCGTCTACCGGGTCCCGGGTGGTCCCGGCGACCTCGTCGACCACGACCCGCTCGGAGCCGGCCAACCGATTCAACAGACTCGACTTGCCGACGTTCGGCCGCCCCAGCAACGCGACCCGACGCGGCCCGCCCTCCCCGTAGCCGGTAGGCATCGCGGAGGCATCCGGCAGCACGTCGAGCACCGCGTCCAGCACGTCGCCGCTTCCCCGGCCGTGCAGCGCGGACACGGGCCAGGGCTGGCCCAACCCGAGAGACCACAGCATCGCCGCGTCAGCCTCGGTGCGCTGGTCATCGACCTTGTTGGCCACCAGGACCACCGGTTTGCCGGATCTGCGTAGCAGTCGCACCACGGCCTCGTCGGTGTCGGTCGCCCCCACGGTGGCGTCGACGATGAACATCACCGCGTCAGCCATGTCGACGGCTACCTCGGCCTGCTCGGCCACCCGGAGGTGGATGCCGGTGGCGTCGACCTCCCAGCCGCCGGTGTCCACCAGCGTGAAGTCTCGACCGGACCATTCGGCGGCGTATTGGACTCGATCGCGGGTGACCCCCGGCACGTCTTCGACCACGGCCTCGCGGCGGCCGAGAATGCGGTTGACCAGGGTCGACTTGCCGACGTTGGGTCGACCGACCACGGCCACCACCGGCAGGGCAGGCGAGCCGGAGTCGTGTCCACGGAGCCCAGCCGCCTCGCCACTGTCGACCAGTGCGACGTCCTCGTCGGTCAGCTCGAAGTCGTCCAGCCCCGCCCGTAGCGCGGTTTCCACGAATCCGGTGGAGTCAGAACCGCGGTCCGCGGTGGGCGCAGTGTCCGGATGGTCCGTGGTCATACCTGTCCTTCCGCCACGCGCACGTGACGCTTGATCCGCGACAGCATGGCGATCATGCCACGCATCCGCAACGGTGAGACGGCTTGGGCCAGGCCGAACCGATAGGGCGCATCGTCGGGCACGTCGAGCACCTGTTGAGGGCTCAGTCCGTCCAGCGACTCGTGCAGGATGCCGGCGAAACCGCGGGTGGTCGGGGCCTCGGGCGGGGCGTCGAAGAACACTCTGACCTCGCGCCCGTTGACTGCGTCGTGCTCGCCGAGAACTTCGACGGCAAGGAACAGCGGCGACTGGCACTCGTGGACCCGTTCCATCTGGTCCAGGTGGTCGGCATACCTCGGCGGCAGGGCGGGCAGCTCCTTGCTGAGCTCGAGAAGCAACTGCAGTCGCTCCTGCTCGGTGACCGCCTGGAAGTCCTCGATCAGCTCGGTCATGGCTGGCGGCAACGGCGCGACCTCCGGGTCCTCGCCGGTCGACGGGTCTGAGCGAGCAGGCATGCTTGCGCGGGTCGGCTGGCTCATCAACGCTCCACAGGGACGCGCACCGCGTTGCCCCACTCGGTCCACGACCCGTCGTAGTTGCGCACACCCTCGAAGCCGAGCAAGTGCGTCAGCACAAACCAGGTGTGCGAGCTTCGCTCACCGATGCGGCAGTAGGCGACGACATCGTCACTGGGGTCCAGCCCCTGCTCCTGCTGATAGATGGCCTCCAACTCCGCGCGGGATCGGAAGGTGCCGTCGGGTGCGGCGGCGCGAGCCCACGGCACCGACGATGCGCCAGGGATGTGTCCACCGCGCATCGCGCCTTCCTGGGGGTAGTCGGGCATGTGCAGCAACTCACCGGAGAACTCTCCGGGTGAACGCACGTCGACCATCGGCTGACCCAGATGCGCCAGGACATCGTCCTTGAACGCGCGGATGCCGCTGTCGTCCCGCTCGACCGTGGGGTATGCCGCCTGGACGGCCTCGGGGACATCAGTGGTCATGTCCTGGCCTGCATCCAGCCATGCGGCGCGGCCACCGTCGAGCAACCGCACGTCCGGGTGGCCGAACAGGCTCATCACCCACAGTGCGTACGCCGCCCACCAGTTGCTCTTGTCGCCGTAGATCACCACGGTGCTCTCCCGGGAGATGCCGCGCGTCGACATGACCTTGGCGAAGCGCTGGCCGTCCACGTAGTCACGGGTGAGCGGATCATTGAGGTCGAGGTGCCAGTCCAGCTTGCGAGCACCGGGGATGTGCCCGGTCTCATACAGCAGCACATCCTCATCCGACTCAAGCACGACCAGGTCGGGATCATCGAGGTGTTCGAGCAGCCACCCCACGCTGACCAGGGCTTGGGGGTGGGCGTATTCGGCGATTTTGGTCGAGGGGTCCTGCGGCAAACTCATGAGGCTCCTGGATTGCAAGCGGTCGGGTGGGCGGGTGGCTCGGGCCGGGTCGCCGAGGCTGCGTGCACGACATCCAGCACGGCCGCTACCGACTGTGCAAACGTCAGCGACGAGGTGTCAATTCCATGCACGCCATCGGCCGGGGTGAAGAACGCCGAGACCGTCGCGTCGTCACGGTCTCGCCGGATCACCTGGTCCCGTAGGTCTTCTGCCGGTTGGGACTCTCCGCGGTCGGCGAGCTCGGCGCTGCGTCGTCCCAGGCGGGCTTCTTCGCTGGCGCTGAGCAGAATGCGGTGCTCGGCTTTCGGGGCGATAACGGTGGTGATGTCCCGACCCTCGACCACGATGCCCGGACCGGCGGTGCGCGCCTCGGCGATGATCCGCCGTTGCTCGTCGGCGAGGTAGCTGCGGACCTGCGGATTCGTGGCCACCGCGGAGACCACACCGCTGATCTGCGGGGTGCGGATGGCCTCGTCCACGCCGGTCTGCCCGACCCGAACGTGCGGGTTCTCGGGGTCGGTCCCCATGGTGAGCGGTATGTCACCTGCCGCCCGGGCCACGGCCGCGAGGTCCGTGAGGTCGATCCGTTGCTGGGCACACCACCAGGTGACGGCACGGAACATGGCACCGGTATCGAGGTAGCGCAGTCCCAGCTCGCGGGCCACCGCGCGGGAGACACTGGACTTGCCCGACCCGCTGGGCCCGTCGATGGCGATGGTGATCGCCGTTGATGGACCTGCCGTTGATGGAACCGCCGTCGACGTGCCGGCAGGTGAGGTGACCGCCGTTGAGCTGAGTGAGGCCTCGCTCACAGCCCGGCCGCCCGGTGTAGGCCCCCGACCTCTTCGCGGGTCAGCGCCCGGGTCCGGCCCGGTTTGATCTCACCGAGACGAACGGGGCCCACCTGCACCCGAGACAGCGCCAGGACAGGGTGGCCCACCTCGTCCAGGATGCGCCGCACGACGTGCTTCTTTCCTTCGTGCAGGACGACCTCCACGATGGCCTTACCCGGCAGGGAGTCGATGATGCGGAAGCTGTCGACCGCGACCGTGCCCTCCTCCAGCTCGACCCCGGCGCGAAGCCTCTTGCCGATGTCCCGGGCCACGGGGCCAGGCACTTGGGCGACGTAGGTCTTGGGCACCTCGTATGAGGGGTGTTGCAGACGATGCGCCAAGTCACCGTCGTTGGTGAGCAACAGCAGCCCTTCGGTGTCGGCGTCCAAACGGCCGACGTGGAACAGGCGATCGTTGCGCTGACCGACGTAGTCGGCCAGGGACGGTCGACCCAGCTCATCGCTCATCGTCGAGACGACCCCGAGCGGCTTGTTGAAGGCGAGATAGACCATGGTGTCGTCGACCACGACTCGCGTTCCGTCGACGTGGATCACCTGACTGGCTACGTCGACGCGGACTCCGAGCTCGGTCACCACATGGTCATCGACCTGGACCCGACCGGCCGTGATCAAGTTTTCGCACGCACGTCGGCTTCCCCACCCCGCGCCTGCCAGGATCTTCTGCAGTCGCACGCCATCAGGGTTGTGCACATCGACGTGCGGTTGACGTCCGCCCTGCGCCCGGGGCGCGGCCGAGCGCGTGGCGCCCCGGTCTCGCTCGGGCTTTCGGCGATCGTTGGGTCGAGGGGTCACGCAAGTCCTTCCGCTGCAAGGTCGTCGAGCACGTCGCTCGAAGGAAGATAGGGCGCCAGAGGCGGTAGTTCGTCGATGTCGTTCACGCCCATCCTTTGCAAGAACAGATCGGTCGTGCCTAACAGCATCGCACTCGTTGGGCTCTGCTCCGTCATCTCGGTGATGAGTCCCCGTGCCAACAGGGTGCGAACCACCCCGTCGACACTGACCCCACGCACCGCGCTGATCCGGGATCTACTGATGGGCTGGCGGTAGGCCACCACCGCCAAGGTCTCCAGAGCGGCCTGCGAAAGCCGTGCCTGCTGCCCCCCCAACAGGAACCGTTCCACAGCCGGAGCGCACTCCGATCGGGAGTACATTCGCCACCCACCGGCATAGCAGCGCAGCATGAAGCCTCGTTGTCCCTCGTCGTACTCCTGACTGAGCGCCTGCAGGGTGGCCGCGACCTCTGGCACCGGCACCTCCAGTGCCGCCGCCAAGACCGGCTCGGCCACCGGCTCATCGATCACCATCAGGACGGACTCGATCGCCGCGCGCAACCCCCCGGGCACGTCACCGACCGCAAAATCCGGCGTCTCATCCACCGTTTCGCTCACTTCGCTCCTTATCCAAGGCCCCGATTTCGGACGCCCCGATGTCCGGCGCACCGGTTTCCGACACAGCGAGGTCCGGCACATCGAACTCACTGCCGCGCTCGTGGGCCGCCCCGCCGTCTCCGCGAGCCGTTGGCGCCACCCAGCGCAGCAGCAAGGGGGCCATCGCCTCCTCCTGCTCGAAGGCCAACGCCCCGTCCCGGAACAGTTCCAGCAGTGCGAGGAAGCGGGCCACCACCATCGAGCGAGACTCGGCGTCGGCGATCATCTCGGCGAACGTCGCCGTGCCTAACCCCTCCATGCGCTGCAGAACCACCCTGGCTTGCTCACTCACGGACACCGCGGGCGTATGCAGATGAGCCAGTCCGACCGACGGTTGCGGTGTCGGGGTCAGGGCCCTGGCTGCGGCCTGGGCCAACTGGTGGCCGCTGACGTTCATCACCAACTCGGGCAGCAGCGCAGCGAACTGCGGCTCCACACCCGCCTCGCGGGCCCAGATTCGGCCCTGGCCGGCCATCCGCTGCTCGAACTCCGCCGCGACCTGCTTGAAGGCGCGGTACTGCAGCAGCCGAGCAAAGAGCAGATCTCGGGCTTCGATCAGCTCGAGATCCTCCTCCGGCTCATCACCGGTGCGCGGCAGCAGCCGTGAGGCTTTGAGGTCCAACAACGTGGCGGCGACCACGACGAACTCCGAGGCCTGCGACAGGTCCCAGGAAGCAGCCGCTGAGCCCGACTCCTCGTCGACGAGCTGGGCGGCCCTCAGGGAGGCGACGAACTCGTCGGTGACCTTGGACAACGCGATCTCGGTGACGTCCAGCTTGTGCTTGGCGATCAGCCCGAGCAACAGCTCGAAAGGGCCCGAGAAGACCTCGAGATGGACTTCGAAGGGGGCAGCGCGACGGGTGAGGACTCCCCCAGGAACAGTGCGCTCCTCGGCAGCAACACCCGCCACGGTGCTCACCGTCAGGGTGAGCCGCCGCGCGAGATCAGCTCTCGCGCCAACTGCCGGTAGGCCTCCGCGCCGCTGTGGTTACTCGCGTAGGAGGTGATCGGCTCGGCGGCCAGCGTTGCGTCGGGAAACTTCACCGTCCGGGCGATCACGGTGTGGAAGACATCATCTCGGAAGTGATCGACGACACTGCGCACGACCTCGCGGGAGTGCAGGGTGCGCCCGTCATACATCGTGGGCAAGATTCCGTCGAGCGCCAGTCCTGGGTTGAGCCGATCGGTGATCTTCTCGATGGTCTCGATCAGGAGCGCGACCCCACGCATGGCGAAAAACTCGCATTCCAACGGAATCATCACCCCGTGCGCGGCGGTCAGAGCGTTCACCGTGAGCAGACCGAGCGAGGGTTGGCAGTCGATCAGCACGACGTCGTAGTCGTCCAACACGGGACGCAGCACACGGGAGAGGACCTGCTCGCGGGCGACCTCACCGACCAGCTGCACCTCGGCTGCGGAGAGGTCGATGTTGGCCGGGACCACGTCCAAGTTGGCGATCCGCGTGGGCTGGATGACGTCGGGGAGCGAGTGACCCCGTTCGACCAGCAGGTTATAGACCGTCACGTCCAGCTCGTGCGTGCGAATCCCCAGTCCGACCGACAGGGCACCCTGCGGGTCGAAATCGACCAACAGCACCCGGCGGCCGTACTCGGCCAGGGCAGCGCCCAGATTGATGGTGGTCGTCGTCTTGCCGACCCCGCCCTTCTGGTTGCACATCGCGATGACCCGCGCCGGGCCGTGCGACGACAGCGGCACCGGGACGCTGAAGTCGGGCAGGGCGCGCCCGGTGGGCCCGTCCTGCTCCGATCCAGCGGCCTCGGTCCCGGGTAGTCGGTCGTACTCTGCTGGTGCTCGGTCCGCCGACTGCGTGGTGTTCGCCTCGGATGTCACGTGTGTCTCAGCCCTGTCCCTAGATGAGGTCGGCCTCCCGCCGATCGATCCGACCCTAGCCTCCGATAGTGCCTCGGGCTACCTTGCCCGGGGATGTGCCTGGGCATAGACCTCTCGCAGATGCGCCGTGGAGACGTGGGTATAGATCTGTGTGGTGGTCACCGACGCGTGACCGAGCAGTTCTTGGACGACCCGGATGTCGGCCCCTCCGCTGAGCAGATGGGTGGCAAAAGAGTGCCGCATCGTGTGCGGACTGATCGCCGTCACCAGCCCTGCTCGCCGCGCCGCGGCGCGGATGGTCGTGAAGGCACTCTGCCGGCTCAGTCGACCGCCTCGCTGGTTCAGGAACAGCGCCGGCGTCCCGGGCCCGGCGCCCGCGAAGCCCGGCCGTGCGCGCACGACGTAGGCCTGAACCGCCTGCACCGCATACGAACCCACGGGCACGATGCGCACCTTGGAGCCCTTGCCGAACAGCCGCACCGAAGCCTGGCTGGGGTCCAGCTCCAGGTCGTCGAGGTCGAGCCCGATGGCTTCACTGACTCGTGCCCCACAGCCGTAGAGCACCTCGAGCAGCGCACGGTCGCGAAGCGCCGCGGGGGTGTCCCCGATCGAGGCGGCGTGCAACACGCGTTCCACGTCCTCGATGCTCAGCGCGTGGGGCAGCCCCCGGATCGGTGTCGGCGGCGAGAGACGGGCAGCGGGATCGAGACGGGTGTCGCCCTCGGCGGCCAAGAAGTCGTGCAACCCGCGGATCGCCACGCTCGCGCGGGCAATGGAGCTTCTGGCCAGGCCGGGATGGTCGCTGTCCCCGGTGTGCAGTAGCGCGACGTAGTCGCGGACCAGCGCGGGGTCGATCTGATCGGGGTCGCTGATCCCCCGGTCGGTGAGGAACCGCAGATAGCGTGCGGTGTCCCGCCGGTACGCCGCCAGGGTGTGCTGGGAAAGGCCACGCTCGACGGCGCAGTGATCCAGCCAGCGCTGCACGGCGCGCGCCGCAGCTGTGGGCGTCGCGGAGGTGGGCGTCGCACGATCGGACTCGGTGCTCACGCAGACATTGTGCGGCAGGCGCAGGCCATGATGGGTCAATGCGCTGGTATGCCGAGACGCCCGGGCGTCGCACAAGGGAAGTCGTCGCCGACCTGCTGGTGGCCGGGTGGGTGATCGGATGGCTGCTCGTCGGCCGGTTCGTCCACGACGTCGTCGCGGCGTTGAGTGCGCCCGCTGGGCCGATGCGGGCAGCCGGTGACTCTTTGCATGCGCGCATGCTCGACGTGGCCGACCGGGTGACCGGCGTTCCGCTCGTCGGTGAGGATCTGCAGCGCCCGTTTGCGGCCACCGCCTCGGCCGGCACCAACCTGACCGGGGCGGCCGACCAGCTCGAGTCCTCGGTCGACCGGGTGGCGCTCTGGCTCTCCCTGCTCACTGCGGGCACGCCCATCGTGCTCGTGCTGGGGGTGTACCTGGTGATACGAGTCCGCGCCGCACGGTCGGCGTCGATGATCGCCCACTACCGCGCCCACCCTGAGCTGCGGGAGCTGCTGGCGCTGCGGGCGTTGAGCACCCGCAGTCCACGACAGCTGTGCGCGATCAGTCCTGACCCGTTGGGCGCCTGGCGCGCCGGGGACGCCGAGGTGATCGAGGCCCTGGCGGGCTTGGAGATGCGCGGAGCGGGCCTGCGCTCACGCATGTCGCTGGCGTAGGACGGTCTCGACATCGGCCAGTCCCAACCCCTGGCTGCGCAGCAGCACCAACAGGTGATAGAGGAGATCGGCTGATTCGCCGAGGAGGTCATCGCCGTCCTGGTCGGCAGCGACGGCCGCCAGCGCCGTCTCGACACCCTCTTCGCCCACCTTTTGGGCGATCCTGCGCACCCCCGCCTCGAACAGCGACGTGGTGTAGGACCCAGCGGGCCGGTCGGCATACCGGGCGCTGATCAGGTCATCCAGGGACCGCACAAAACCCTCGTCGCGGTGCTCGATCGGCGCCTCGGAGAAGCAGGACACCGCCCCGGTGTGGCAGGTCGGGCCCGCAGGGACGCAGTGCAGCAGCAGGGTATCGGCGTCGCAGTCCACGTCGATCCGCTGGACGGTCAACGTGTTGCCGCTGCTCTCGCCTTTAACCCACCGAGTGCCTCGACTCCGGCTGAAGAACGTCGCCACACCGGTGTCCAGGGTCGCCCGCACCGCATCGGCGTCGCAGTAGCCCACCATCAGCACGACCCCGGAGTGCGCATCCTGGACCACGGCCGGGATCAGGCCGTCCTGCTTGGCGAACGCCAAGTCCTCGACCCGGTAGGGCTCAGGCAGGCTCAGCGCTGGCGAGGCACTCATCATCGCGCTACCTCCGTCGGCGAGGGCCGGATGACCAAGCCGGACTGCGCGAGCTCGGCCTTGAGCGCGGGGATGGGCACGGCCCCGGAGTGGAAGACGCTGGCTGCTAGCGCACCATCCACATCGGCCTGGGTGAACACGCTGCGGAAGTGCTCCGCCTCACCCGCCCCACCGGAGGCGATCAGCGGCACGTGGCAGATCTGACGCACCGCGGCCAGCTGTTCGAGGTCGTAGCCGGCGCCGACGCCGTCGCTACCCATGCAGTTGAGCACGATTTCACCCGCCCCCAGGTCTTGCACCGTGCGCACCCAGTCCAGGGTCCTCGTGCTCAGCGAGGTGGTCGCCTCGGGGTCGCCGGTCATCTGTCGGATCCGCCACTGACCGTCTGGGTCGCGCAGACTGTCGACACCGACCACGACGCACTGCACCCCGAAGGCACGGGCGAGCTCACTGATCAGCTCCGGACGCTGGGTAGCCGGGGTGTTGATCGACACCTTGTCCGCCCCGGCGTACAGCACGCGGCGCGCCTGCTCCACCGAGCGGATGCCGCCGGCCACGCAGAAGGGGATGTCGATCTGCCGTGCGACCCGGCTCACCCAGTCGACGTCGACCGAGCGTCCTTGCGGGCTGGCGGTGATGTCGTAGAACACCAGCTCATCGGCACCCTCGGCGCGATACCGCTGCGCCAGCTCCACGATGCTGCCGACGTCGACGTGATCGCGGAAGCGCGTCCCCTTCACCACGCGACCATCGCGCACGTCGAGGCACGGGATGATCCGTCGGGCCACACTCACGGCTGCTCCTGTTCCACGGCTTCGGTCACGGTGAGTCGGCCCTCCAGTAGGGACTTGCCCAAGATGACCCCGGCACACCCGGTCTTGTGACAACTGCGGATGTCTGCGGCGTCTCGCACTCCCCCCGAGGCCTGCACGTGCAGCCCCGGCGAGGAGCGCGTCATGACGGTGTAGAGGTGCGTGTTCGGACCGGACAGCGTGCCGTCCCGCCCGATGTCGGTGCACAGCACGTGCTGGAGTCCGGATTCGGCGTAGCGGTGAAGCATGGTCGGCAGGTCGGTCGGCGCCACCGAGGTCCATCCCGCGATCGGCAGTTCCCAGACGCCGTCCTCGGAGGTGCGGGTGTCCAGCGCGACGGTGATGCCCTGGGGTCCGAAGTGTTCCAGCCAGCCCAACACGGTGTCGGGCTCGCGAACCGCCATGGACCCGACCACGACTCGGGAGGCTCCGGCGTCCAACATCGCCTGAACGTCGTCCTGGGTGCGCACTCCCCCACCGGTCTGGATCTGCAGACCGGTGGTGGTCGCGATCTCTTCCAGCAGCGGCAGCAACGTGTATCCACCACCCCGGGCCGCGTCGAGATCCACGAGGTGCAACCACCGAGCCCCTGCCCTCGCATACTCGTGGGCCAGTTGGAGCGGCTCCCCCGCGTACCTGGTCTCTTTGTCGTAGTCCCCTTTGTGTAGCCGAACCACGCCCCCTTGGCGGATGTCCAGGGCCGGATAGACGGTGAACTCACTCATCGGGATCCTCCGCGACGAAGTTGGCGAGAATGGATGCTCCGACCGCAGCCGAACGCTCAGGGTGGAACTGCGCACCCCAGCGGTTGCCGGCGCGCACTACCGCCGAGTAGTCCCGCCCGTGCCAGGTGCTGGCGAGCGTGTAGTCGCCCAGCGGCGCTGCATAACTATGCACGAAGTACGCTCGATCCCCGTCGCCGAGGCCACGGATGAGGGAGTCAGGTCGGATGAGGCTCAGAGTATTCCAGCCCATGTGCGGCACGCGCACCCCCGGCGCGGGCGCGATCGCGGCGACGGTGCCCTCGATGAGACCGAGGCAGGACACCCCGCCGTCCTCCTCCGAGCCCTCGAACAGCAGCTGCATGCCCAGGCAGACCCCGAGGAGCGGCTGTTCCAGGTCGCGCAGCACGGTGACCAGATCAGCGTCCTCGAGTCGGCGCATTCCGGCACCTGCCGCCCCGACACCGGGCAGGATGACCCGATCCGCGGCACGGATCTCCGCGGCGTCGGAGGTGAGCATGCAGGACACCCCGAGTCGCTCCAAGGCAAAACTCACCGACGCGATATTGGTCCCACCGGAGTCCACCAACGCCACCCTCGGCGTGCTCGCCACCCGGGGCACGCTCACAGCACTCCTTTGGTGCTCGGCAGGTCGCTGCCCTGCACGGCGATGCCTTGCCGCAGAGCCCGAGCGACCGCTTTGAAGCCGACCTCGATCTGGTGGTGTGCGTTGCCGGGACCGATGCTCAGGTGCAGGGTGCAGCGCATGGCGTCGGCGAAGGAACGCCAGAAGTGCTCGACCATCTCGGTGGGCAGATCACCGACCCGCTCCCGGTCGAACTCACCCTGGAAGACGAAGTACGGCCGTCCGGACAGATCGATGGTGGCGCTGGCCTGGGCTTCATCCATCGGCAACGTGAAGCCGTAGCGGCCGATCCCCCGCTTGTCCCCGAGCGCGGTGCGGATGGCCTCACCGACCGCCAAGGCGATGTCTTCGACGCTGTGGTGCTCATCGATGTGCAGGTCACCCTCGCAGGCCACGTCGAGGCTGAACCCACCGTGCTTGGCCAGCTGCTCCAGCATGTGGTTCAAGAAGCCGACACCTGTCGCGATGGTGCTGGCTCCAGCCCGGTCCAAGTCGACGCCAACGGTGATCGACGTCTCCGAGGTCGACCTGGTCACGGTCGCGGTGCGCGGACGGGTCACCAGCTCGTGCGCGATGCTCGCCCAGTCACGTGCCGGGATGAGGTATGCCGGGATGCCCAGGTTCTCCGCGAACTGTGCGTCGGTTTCTCGATCGCCGACCATGGCGCTCGCCGCCCAGTCGATGCTGCGGTCTTTGAGCAGGCCCGTCATCAACGCGGTGCCCGGCTTGCGGGTCGGGGCGTTGTCCTCGGGCAGCGTGACGTCGATGATCACGTCGCGGAAGGTGATGCCCTGGCTGTCGAAGATCTGCATCATCAGCTCGTGCGGCCCGCGGAACGACTCGGTCGGGAAGGACTCGGTCCCCAGTCCGTCCTGGTTGCTGACCATCACGAAGACCCACCCGGCGTCGCGCAGCCGCAGCAGGGCCGGAATCACCCCTGGGACCAGGGCCACCTTGTCGTAAGCATCGACCTGGTGGTCATCGGGCTCTTCGATCAGGGTGCCGTCACGGTCGATAAACAACACGGGGCTGGGCAACGCGCTCATCGGGTCCTTTCGGAGGTGGGTTCGTGGTTCTCGTGCTGGGCCAAGGCATCGGCGAGGGCATCCAAGTCGGCGTCCGTGCCCACGCTGACCCGCACCGCGTCGTGCAGTCCGGGTAGGTGGCGCATGTCCCGGATGGCGATCGAGTGGGTGGCCACGTCCCGGATCACCTGGTCCACGTCCAGACACCGAGCCAGGACGAAGTTGCCCTCGCTGCGATACACCGTGCTGACCCCGGGATGCCGCGCCACGATGGCGGCCAGCCGGTTCCGGCGGCACACCGTCGACTCGATGCGCACGGTGGTGTCCTGCAGGACCGCCTTGTCCAGCGCGCGCACGGCTAGCTCGGTCACGGGCGCGGGCAGCGGATAAGGAGCCTGCACCCTGCGTAGCACCGAAACCAGATCGGGGTGGGCGACCAGCGCGCCGATGCGGGCGCCCGCGAGTCCGTGCGCCTTCGACATGGTGCGCAGCACGGCCAGCGTGGGGTGCTGGTCGAGATCGGCGATCACCGAGCGCTGCTCGGCAAACTCGACGTAGGCCTCGTCCAGCACCACCATGGCGACGTCGCTGAGCTCCTTCGCGAGGCGTAGCGCGTCCTCGATCTCCACTGTAGATCCACTCGGATTGCCAGGGGTTGCGATGAAGACGATGCGAGCGCCGCTGTCTCGCACGCGACGCGCGACCGCGGTCAGGTCGTGCACGAAACGGGCACCGGCGTCGCGCTGAGGCACGTCATGGACCGGAACCCCGTGCAGCTCCGCGCTGACCGCATACATCCCGAAGGTGGGCGAGCAGACGACAATGCCATCGGTGCTGCCCGGTCGGCACAGTGCGCGGACGAGCACGTCGATCGCTTCGTCGCTGCCCCGTGCCAGCAGTAGTTGCTCTGCCTCGGCGCCCAGGTATGCCGCGTAGGCATCGCGCAGCGCGGCCGGTTGGGGTTGCGGGTATCGCCGTGACCGGCCGTGGGGGTCCACCGCGTTCGCCTCGGCGGCTTCGTTGGCGTTCAACCAGATGCGGGCCGGTGGCCCGGCAAAGCTGGTCCGCGCCGAGGAGTAACCGGTGAACGCCTGCAGATCGGGGCGCACAAGGTCCATCGGGAACGTGGTCATCAGGGCGCCTGCGGTGGGTTCGGCTCCGCCGCCGCCGGCAGCGGCCGGGCGAGCCGCCGGGTGACGGCCCGCTGGTGGGCGTGCAGGTGCTCGGCTTCGGAGAGCACCACGGCGCATGGTCCAACGGCGTGCAGACCGCGTTGGGTGACTGACTGCACGGTCATCGCGATCTGAAAGCTGGCGACGTTGACGCCCCCGGTGAACCGGGCCGCCCCTGCCGTCGGTAGGACGTGATTGGTGCCACTGCAGTAGTCACCCAGGGTCTCCGGCGCCCAGTCCCCGAGGAACACCGACCCGGCGCTGGTGACCGACTCGAGCCACTGACCAGGCTCGCGCAACGCCAGGATCAGGTGCTCGGGGCCGTATCGGTTGCTGATCTCGAAGGCGGCCGGCAGGTCCTCGGTGACCACCACTCGACTGCTGGCCAAGGCCTTGCGGGCGATGTCGGCTCGCGGGAGTTCCTCGACCTGGCGCTCGATCTGCTCGGCCACGGACTGACCCAGCGCCGCGTCGTCGGTCAGCAACAGGACCTGGGAGTCCGGTCCGTGCTCGGCTTGCGACAACAGATCTGCGGCCACGAACTCGGGATCGGCACCGCGATCGGCGATGACGACGACCTCTGAGGGCCCGGCGGGCAGGTCGATCCCCGGTCCGCCCTCGGCCGTGCTGACCTGCCGTTTGGCCTCGGTCACCCACGCATTGCCCGGTCCGAAGATCTTGTCGCAGGCCGGGATCGTCTGCGTGCCGAAAGCCAGCGCAGCGATCGCCTGGGCGCCTCCACCGAGGAAGATCTGGGTGATGCCGCACTCCGCGGCGGCAGCCAACACCGCGTCGTCGGCACCGCCACTGGGCCCAGGCGGGGTGATCAGCACGACCTGAGGGCACCCGGCCAACTGCGCGGGGACACCGAGCATCAGCGCGGTCGAGGGCAGCGGCGCCGAGCCGGCCGGGACGTACAGCCCGACGCGTTCGATCGGTCGCATCACCCGCTCGCAGACCACCCCGGGGGCCGTCTCGACGGCGTAGTCACGCGGCATACCGGCCCGGTGGAACGTGCGGATCCGACCTGCCGCTTCGGTGATCGCTTCGCGCAGCTCGGGCTCGACCCGGGCGAGCGCGGCAGCGACGTCGTCGCCGGTGACCTGCAGGCCCTCGAGGTCGACACCGTCGAAGCGGGAGGTGGCGGCGATCACCGCCGCATCACCGCCGGACTTCACCGCGGCGAGCGTCTGAGCAACGGATTCGGTGACTTCCGGTCCGGCAGCCACGGTCCCGCGGGCGATCGCCTCCGCGCGGGCCTCATCGCTGAGGTCCTCCCAGGTGAGCACGTTCATGCCAGCATCCCTTCAACGGGTAGGACCATCAGTTGCCGGGCCCCGGCCCGCTTCAGGTCCTCGAGTCGCTGCCAGGTCACTGCGCTGTGGCACAGCATCTGGACGCTGACCTCGTCGGCCGTACCCGCATCGGACTCCAGCGAGGAGATGGTGGGCTCGTGTCCCTCGGGCAGATGAGTGAGGACCGCAGCCAGCTCCGTGCGGGGGGCGCGCAGCATGAGCAAACGGGTCTCCTTGAGCCGGACGGCGCCGTCCATCCGCCGCAGTAGCAGCTCCGCAAGGTCGCCTCGACTCTCCTCCAACGGGTGCCCGGGCCCCACCACGACCGCTTCGGAATGCAGCAGCGTCTGGACGGGCTTGAGCTGGTTCGCGGCCAGCGTGGCCCCGCTGGAGACCAGGTCACAGACGACATCGGCCTGGCCGAGGCGGGGCGCGATCTCGACCGACCCGGACAGCGTGACGACATCGGCCACCACCTCGTGCTGGCGCAGCCACTGGCCCAGAATCTGGGGGTATGACGTGGCAATCCGCTGGCCGCTCAGCTGCTCCGGTCCCTGCCAGGCGAGCTCGGCGTCGATAGCGATGTCCAGGCGGCAACTGCCCCAGCCCAGTTCACGCAGCTCGGTCAACCCACCCACCGCGCCCGCAGCTTGCCGGGCCAGGTCGTGCTCGGCGATCACGTTGCGGCCTACGATTCCCAGGTCGCAGACACCGTCGGCGATCAGGCCGGGAATGTCGTCGTCGCGGACCAACAGCAGGTCGATGGCCAGCGATTCGCCATAACAGAACAGCTTGTCGCGGCTCTCTCGCCAGGTCAGTCCACAGGAGGCAAGCAGGTCACGAGCAGGGGCGGCGAGTCGGCCCGAGCGTTGAATGGCCACGCGTAACCGATCGCGAGGCGGGGCAGCTGCAGTCATGGGGACCTTTCAGGAAATCAGAGGTGGCACGAGGCGTACGGCCACCGGGGGCCGAGCGCGAAAGCCGAAGCCGGCAGTGGCTGGGGCGAGGGGCGGGACAGGGCGATCAGCGGGGTGAGGCGGTATGCCGCTCCAGGGCCGCGCGATAGCCATCGCCGTGCTCCAGACACCGGGCGACTCTGCCGATGGTGGTGACGCTGACGCCGGTCTGCTCGTGGATGGAGCGATACGACCGCCCTTGCGCCAGGAGTGGCACGACCACCCAACGGTCGGCCAACGCCTCCAATTCCGCCGGCGTGCACAGGTCGATGAGGAAGCTCTCGATGTCGGCGGCATCGGTGAGCGCGGCCAGGGTGGTCGACAACTCGATCAGGCTCTGCTGATCCGCCGTTGTCCGGTGCTTCATCGGGTTCCCTGCTGTCGTAGCGTACTAGTGCGTTAGCACGCTATCACGGAAGAGTGGCGGTGATCTCACCACTCACACCAACGGCTGGGCCAGTTCTACCCGAAGGGCGCGCACGGCGTCTGCGGCCGGCACGGTGAACTGATCCTGGCGTCGCAGGTCCTTGATGGTGACCGTACCCGCCTCGACCTCCTGGGGTCCGAGAATCGCGACGAAGCGGATGCCGGCACGATCGGCATACTTCAGCTGTTTGCCGAGCTTGCTGTTGTCGAGCACGGACTCGGTGTTGATGCCGGAGCGTCGCAGCGTCGTGGTCAGTTCCAGCGCTTCGGTCATCAACGCGGGATCGACCAGCGGCACCAACACCTGCACGGTGCTCTCGGCGACGTCGACCAAGCCGGCTTCGCGCAACTGCCAGAACAACCTGGTGAGGCCGATCGAGATGCCGACGCCCGGCAGCTGGGACTTGCTGTAGTGGCTAGCCAGGTCGTCATACCGCCCGCCGGAGCAGATCGAGCCGATGCCCGGGTGCTCATCCAGCGTGGTCTCGTAGACCGTGCCGGTGTAGTAGTCCAAGCCCCGGGCGATCGAGAAGTTGAGGCAGTAGTCGCCTTCCGGCACGCCCAGAGCACGCACCAGGTCCAACACCTCACGCACTTCGTCCACACCACGCGTCAACTCCGCGCTTCCGGCGCTCGCCGCGCTCAGTCGATCCAACCGGTCCAACGCGTCGGCGTGCGACGTGCTGCGCACGCTCACGAAGGTGATCAGCGCCTCGATGACGCCCGGATCGAAGTCGAACCCGGGGCCGGCCAGCGTGGCCCGCACGTGTGCTTGCCCACGTTTGTCGAGCTTGTCGATCTCCCGCAGCACGTTGGCCTGCAGGTCGGCGTCGGCCAGTCCCAGATCCTCGAAGTAGCCGCGCATCAGCCGGCGGTTGTTGATCCCGATGGTGAAGGCGCCGATGTTCATGTCGGAGAACAGCGCGTGGATCACCGCTGGACACTCGGCATCGTGTTTCACGCTCAAGGTGTCCTTGCCGACGATGTCGATGTCGCACTGATAGAACTCCCGGAATCGCCCCCGCTGGCTGCGTTCGCCGCGATAGACCCGCTGCATCTGGTATCGGCGGAACGGGAAGGTCAACTGGTGCTCGTGCTCGGCGACGTAGCGCGCAAGGGGCACGGTGAGGTCGAAGCGCAGCGCCATCTCCGGAAGGGCCGTCTCCGCGGGCGGGCCCTCTGCCTTCAGCTCGGCAGCCGCCTTCTCCAAGGAGCCGGTCGAGGAGACGAAATACACCTGGCGCTCGGTCTCTCCCCCGGTCTTGGTCAGCAGGACGTCGCTGACCTCGAAGACCGGTGTCTCGATGGGCAGGAAGCCGAAGCGCTCGAACCCCGAGCGGATGGTGTCCAACATGCGCTGGAAAGCGATCTGCTCGGCGGGCAGCAGTTCCAGCACCCCAGATGGCGTACGCGGTGTGATCACTCGGCGGAGTCTAAACGAGCGGACGCTGTAGGTAGGGGTTCGAACGGCGCTCGGCCGCCATCGTGGTGGCCGGTCCGTGGCCGGGAAGCACCAACGAGGAGTCCGGGAGCGGGAGAACGACGTCGCGCAACGAGCGAGCCATGAGGGCTGCATCGCCGCCGGGTAGGTCGGTGCGACCAATCGATCCGGCGAACAGGACGTCTCCGGACAGGACGGTTCGGTCCACACCTGCCCCGTCGAAGCCGTGGCCCTGCTCGCTCAGACCGTCGGGCACGGATCCGATCGTGAACAGCACCGATCCTTCGGTATGACCAGGGGCGTGCGTGACGCCGATCGACAGGCCCGCCACCTGCACCGTGGCCAGCCGTGGGTCGCCCGCGAGGGAGCCCGTGCCGGCGTCAGGTGTGGCCGGTTCGGCGTCGGCGAACTCGACCACGGCGTGCGGCTCCTGCCACGTGGCCGCGGTTCCGAACTGCGCTTCCATCATGGCAATGAAGCTGCGATCCAGATCGCCGAGTGGGTTGATCAGGCGATACCGGTCGAGCGGGTGGATGTGCGTGCGAGGCTGACCGTCCCGGGTCAGCGCAGGCACGTCGTAAACGTGGTCCAGGTGTCCATGCGTCAGCAGGATCGCGGCCGGGCTGAGGCCGTGCCGACGCACGCGGTCCGCCACTGCGTCGGCCACGCCGATGCCCGGATCGACGATGACGCACTCCTCACCCTCGGCGCGGCTCAGGATGTAGCAGTTGGTGCCGAACGCAGCAGCGGGCACGGTGTGGACCATCACTGCAGCAGCCTAGCCTCGGGGTCTGTCTTCGTTCCGCCGCCTGGCCCGTCATCGTGTCCAAACCGTTGTCCAGTTGTGACCGTAGACATGAAAGCGCTGTCTACACTGGCTTTTCATTCATGCTCGGCACCCAGGAGGATTCATGCTGTCCCGACGCCACCCTCTGGCGCTCCGGCATGGTGTGGCTCTGGCGACCGGATGCGCCATGCTCGCCCTGGCCGGATGCTCGGGTAGCACGCAGGCCCCACCGCTCGGGGACGAGCCGGCGCAGACACAGCCTCAGTCGGAACTGGCGCGCAGCACCGGCACGGTTGACTGCGATCCCGCTCCGGAACTGCCCACCGACATCCCGACCTTTCGCGCGACCCAGGCCCCCTCGGCCACGGTTCCCGACACGGCCGTGGTCGACGTCGAGACGAACTGTGGCACCATCACGCTGGACCTGAACGGCGCCGCTGCGCCCCAGACCGTGGCCTCGTTCCTCCTCCTCGCCGAGGGTGGATTCTGGGCCGACAGTCCCTGTCACCGGCTGGTCGACGCCAGCATCCACGTGCTGCAGTGCGGTGACCCAACCGGCACCGGCCGTGGGGGGCCGGGCTACACCTTCGGCATCGAGAACGCGCCGCCCGATGGTTTCTATCCACGGGGAGCGATTGCCATGGCCAGAACGGCCGATCCAGACAGCAACGGAAGTCAGTTCTTCATCGTCTTCGAGGACACGATGTTGCCCTCGGAAGGGGGTGGCTACACCATTTTCGGTACAGTCACCGACGGAATGAACATTGTGGATCACGTTGCCGACGCAGGTGTTGAAGGCGGCGGGGTCGAAGGTATGCCGGCGCAACCGATCAGCATCATCGGCGTCGGCCTCAAGGAAGAGGCGTCAACGTCGTGAGCGAGAACTCTGATCAGGGATCCCCGGTATCGACCGAAGGTCAACCGGGAACGGACCCGGACACCGACGCGGTGACGCCTCCGGTGGAGGAGGCCACGGCTGAGCCTGCGCCCGTCATGGCGCAGACGCCTCGCCCTCGGCCGCCGGCTCCATCACCTGCCCAGTTCGCCGGTCGCAAGGCGGCGGTGCGTCCCGCCGCGGTTGCGGCACCCGCCCAGGGGGCCAGCGCTGAGGCGATGGCCTGTGGACGGGTCGCGGACGACGGCACCGTCTTCGTCGCCACGTCCGACGGAGAGCGGGCGGTGGGGTCCTACCCGGGATCGACTGAACACGAGGCGCTGACCTACTTCGCCCGCAAGTACGACGATCTGGTCGCCGCCGCGGTGCTCTTGTCCCAGCGACTGGAACGCACCGATCTGTCCGCCCACGAGGCCGCAGAGGCTCTGAAGACCCTGCGCGAGCACATTGGCGAGGCCAACGTCGTCGGCGACCTCGAGGGCCTGCAGGCCCGAGTCGCCGATATCGACGCGCAGATCGCCGCACACAGCCAGGCCGAGGCCCAGCAGCGCGCCCACGCCAAAGCCGCAGCCGCAAAGACCCGCGCCAAAGTGGTGAAGTCCGCCGAGAAGCTGGCCGGTAGCGATCCCGCCAAAGTGCAGTGGAAATCTGCGAGCGCGCGCATGCGCGAGCTCTTCGACCAATGGAAGGCACAGCAGCACGCCGGTCCCCGCCTGGACAAGGCCGTCGAGGACGAGCTGTGGCACCGCTTCAGTGAGGCTCGTTCGACCTTCGATAAGACGCGACGCGCCTACTTCGTGCAACTGGACGAGGAGCAGGAGGGGGCCAAGCGGGAGAAGGAGAAGTTGGTGGCGCAGGCTGAGAAGTTGGCGACCAACAAGGACTGGGGGC
>JBASAZ010000126.1:0-54350 GCA_049650845.1 Ornithinimicrobium sp. | reverse complement strand
GACCTTGAGCGGGAGCACCGCCGCGATGGACTCGGGTTGGTGTTGATCTCACTGGCCCTGGTCGTGGCTCTACGTGAGTGGTGGGGACTGTCGGGGCCGGTCGGTGGGGTCATCCATGCGGTCGCGGCCGGCACCTTCGGGCGAGTCGCCCTGGCCCTCCCCGTCGTCCTGTTCGTGTTCGGGCTGCGGATGATGCGGGCGCCTCGTGAACACGTGGCGCATCATCGCCTCGTCGTGGCGACCGCCGCCCTGGTCCTAGCCGCCTGCGGCCTGACTCATCTGGCCGCCGGATCCCCGGACTACGCCGAGGGCCAGCCTGCCCTGCGCGCCGCCGGGGGGGTCGTCGGGTTCGTCGTCGCCGCGCCCGTCACGGCCGCGATCACCGTGATCGGCGCCGCGATCCTGCTCGTGCTGCTCGCGGTGTTCGGCCTCCTGGTGCTCACCGCCACCCCAATCCACCGGATACCCCAGCGTTTGGCCGAGGCCGAGGAACAGTTGTTCAACTCCAGTCGCTTCGACGGCAAGGAACGCCCGCCGCGACAACGATCAAGCGGCGCCAGGCGCGCGGCCAGCGACGACGGGGAACAGGCCTTCGACCAGGCAGCCGAGGTGGAGAAGAGCAAACGGCGCTCCCTGCGCGCGAGCGCGATGAAGGCCAAGGACGGCGACAGTGGCGACACCGCAGCCAGCGCGAGCGGTGCCGCAACGTCTTCCGGGGCCACCGCGATGGGCAAACGGAAACGCGCCCGCACCGACGACACCGAGCCGATTCCCGCAGTCAAGAGCGCAGGCAGGGTCAAGGCCGGCGCCGACAAGGAGACGTTGGAAGCCCCCCCGAACACCCCGTTGCCGCAGCGGGTCGAGCAGTTGATGCTGGCCGGGGACGTCACGTACGTGTTGCCGGACAACATGGTCCTGAAGCCCGGCAGCCCGCACAAGACACGCTCGCAGGCCAACGACGTGGTGGTCGATGCGCTGACCGGGGTCTTGGAAGACTTCGGGGTGGACGCGCAGGTCACCGGCTTCATGCGCGGCCCGACGGTCACCCGTTATGAGGTCGAGCTGGGCCCCGGGGTGAAGGTCGAGCGGATCACCGCGCTGTCCAAGAACATCGCCTACTCGGTGGCCTCGGCCGACGTGCGCATTCTGAGTCCGATCCCGGGCAAGAAGGCGGTCGGGGTCGAGATTCCTAACACCGATCGGGAGAACGTCAGCCTTGGCGACGTGTTGCGCAGCCAAGCCGCGCACAACAACGTCCACCCCATGGTGATGGGGGTCGGCAAGGACGTCGAGGGCGGATACGTCATCGCCAACCTGGCCAAGATGCCGCACCTGCTGGTCGCGGGCGCCACCGGCTCCGGAAAGTCCAGCTTCATCAACTCGATGATTACCTCGGTGCTGATGCGCTCGACGCCCGACGAGGTCCGGATGATTTTGGTGGACCCGAAGCGGGTGGAGTTGACGGCATACGAGGGGATTCCGCACCTGATCACCCCCATCATCACCAACCCGAAGAAAGCGGCCGAGGCGCTCGCCTGGGTCGTCAAGGAGATGGACCAGCGCTATGACGACCTGTCGGCGTTCGGCTTCAAACACGTCGACGACTTCAACAAGGCCGTCCGTGCAGGCACCATCTCACCGCCGGCGGGCTCTGAGCGGGTCTTGCAGCCCTATCCCTATCTGTTGGTCGTGGTCGACGAGCTTGCCGACCTGATGATGGTCGCCCCGCGCGACGTCGAAGAGTCGGTCGTGCGGATCACCCAGTTGGCCCGTGCGGCCGGCATCCACCTCGTGCTGGCCACGCAGCGGCCATCCGTGGACGTCGTGACCGGCCTGATCAAGGCCAACGTGCCCTCGCGGATGGCGTTCGCGACCAGTTCGGTCACCGACTCCCGAGTGGTGCTCGACCAGCCGGGGGCGGAGAAGCTGATCGGGCAAGGCGACGCGCTGTTCCTGCCGATGGGAGCCAGCAAGACCATGCGCGTGCAGGGCGCCTGGGTCTCCGAATCCGAGATCAGTGACGTGGTCACGCACGTCACGGGTCAGCTCAAGCCGATCTATCGCGATGACGTCACGGCGGTGCCGGTCAAGAAGCAGGTCGACGAAGACATCGGCGACGACCTCGACCTGCTGTTGCAGGCGGCCGAGCAGGTGATCACGACGCAGTTCGGCTCGACGTCCATGTTGCAGCGCAAGCTCAGGGTCGGCTTTGCCAAGGCCGGCCGGCTGATGGACCTGATGGAGTCCCGGGCGATCGTGGGGCCCTCGGAGGGCAGCAAGGCCCGCGACGTGTTGGTCAAGCCGGATGACCTCGAGGCCACACTGGCCTCGTTGCAGGGCCAGGATCCTGAACCGTCGGTCCGGACCGGCGATGACCCGATCGAGAGTCAGTTCGACCCGGGCGCTGAGGATGAGTCGCCGGCGGATGAGGACGCCTGGTCGCTGACCGAGCGAGAGTGACTATCGTCGGACCATGTTCACGTATGCAGGCGCAGCCGGCCGTACCCGGATAGAGCGCTATTGGGGTGCACTCAAGGAGTATCCGTCCGGGGTGCTTCTTGGGGCTCAGCTCCTGGGCATCGTCGTGTTCCCGTTTACCAAGGAAGACGGCACCGGACGCCTGGTCATCTCGATCTTCGGGTTGTTCGTCCTGGGCGTGGCGGTTCTGGCGGTCAACCGGACGCCGTCGACCCGGATCATCGCCTACTCACTCGGTGCCCCGGTGGTGGCGCTGACCATCGCGCAGGCCCTCTGGGCCACGGTCGGGTGGATTGAGCTGACCTCGAACATCGCGCACGCGATCTTCTACTTCTACACGGCGGTGTCGTTGCTGCGATATATGTTCGCGGACGCGTGGGTCAGCCGCGATGAGCTGCTCGCCACCGGAGCCACGTTCACCGTGCTGGTGTGGGCCTTCGCCTACACCTACGGCGCGGTGCAGAATGTCTGGACTGCTTCCTTCTCGGTCGAAGGCCAAGCGCGCAATCTGACCTGGTTCGAGCTGCTCTTTTTGTCCACGACGACGCTGACCGGCACCGGGCTGTCGGACATCGCGCCCAATGCTGCTCCCGGGTCGAACTCCGCACGCTCGGTGATCATGCTGCAGATGTTGACCGGAATGAACTACGTCGCCCTGGTGATCGCCCGGCTGCTGGGTCTGACGTTGGTCAAGTTCCGCCGCTGAGCTGATCGATCTCTTCGATCTGTTCGGCAAGATGGCGACGTTCGATCACGTTGCCGCACAAGGCAACAGCGCGTTCGTAGGCACTCCGAGCTGCAGTGAGGTCACCCTGCCGTCGCAGCAGTTCACCCCGCACCGCCGGAAGCCGATGGGAGCCCTTGAGACGCTCGTCCAGGCCGTCGAGCAGGGTCAAGGCGGCCCCTGCGCCGTCCGCTTCGGCGAGCGCGACCGCCCGGTTGAGACGCACGACCGGGGAACCGGTGATCGTCTCCAAGACCGCGTAATGCTCGGCGATCCGCCCCCACCGGGTGTCTTCGGCGCGGGGGGCGACGGCGTGCTCGGCGGCGATCAACGCCTCCACGAGCCTGGCTTCGGCAGCACCGGAGCCCCGGTCCGGAGTATGCGGGATCAACAGGTGCAGGGCCTGGGCGATCTCGTCGTGGCGCCAGAGGCCGCGGTCCTGGTCCGCGAGCAGGATGAGCCGGTGCCCGTCGGGATCAACACGGGCATAGCGCCGTGCGTGCTGCAACTGCATCAAGGCCAGCTGAGCGTCCAGCAAGGTTGACGGGCCGGTCAGTGCACGCGTCACGTTCAGCAACCGAATGGCCTCGGCCGCCAGCTGCATGCGCAGTGGTTCGGGTCCGGGGCCGGGCACATACCCGGCCGTGAACGCTACGTAGGCAACGTCCGCCACGCGCTCCACCCGGGCCGGCAGATGGTGCACGGCGGGGATGGTGAACGGCATACCGGCGGTGGTGATCTTGCGCTTCGCTCGGGTGATCCGTGCGGCGATGGTCGCCTCGGGGAGCAGGAACAACCGACCGATTTCGGCAGTCGACAGCCCCAGCACCAGACGGAGAGCGAGCGGAGTGGAGGCCTCCAGGGCCAGCGCGGGGTGAGTGCACAACAAGACCAACCGGAGGTTCTCGTCGTTCACCAGATCACCGGGGTCGGCTCGATCACCAGTGAGCGCGACCGTGGCGCGGGCGTCCATGACGAGGAGCGGCTCCTTGCGGGCGGCCACGGCTTCGGCCTTCAGGCGGTCCAGAATGCGCCGACGTCCCGCTGTGAGCAGCCATGCCCCCGGACTGTCCGGTATGCCGTGCCGGCGCCAATGGCGAGTGGCGGACGCAAACGCCTCGGCCAAACCGTCCTCGGCGAGGTCCAGACGGCCATAGCGGGAGACCAGGACGGCCAACAACCGGCCCCAGTGCTCCCGCCACGCGCGCTCCAGCGCCTCATCCGCGTCGATCAGAGGTCAACCTTGACCACGGGCCGGATCTCCACGGTGTAGCTGTCCGGCAAAATGTGACAGAGCTCGATCATCTGATCCAGGTCGTTAGCCTCGACCAGGTAGAAGCCGCCCACGTGCTCGACGGTTTCGGCGTACGGACCGTCGGTGACCGCTCTGGGTGATCCGGCGCTCGTCGGGCCCAAGGTCGTGGTCATATCGGCCGTCGCCAAAGCTTCCCCGCCGAGCATCTCGGCTCGAGCGCGAACGGCCTCGTCAAAGGCCACGTGAGCGGCCATGACCGCTGCGTGCTCGTCCTTGGAGGCGGATTGCCAGCGTTCTTCGTCTTCGTACATCAGCACGAGGTACTTCATCATCGGCTCCTTGAGATCGACTGTAGTGACGAGACGGTTGTCTCTATCAGCATGACGACTGAGGAGCCTCGAAATCGACAGTCGACGGACTTTTCCTGCTGGGACGTAGGCTGTCCGGATGACTGGTCAGCGCAGCGTCGCCCTCGTAACCCTGGGGTGCACCCGCAACGAGGTCGACTCCGAGGAGCTGGCCGGTCGACTGCAGGCCCAGGGATGGACGCTGGTCGGCGACGCCGCCGAGGCCGACGTCGCAGTGGTCAACACGTGCGGCTTCGTGGAGCAGGCCAAGAAGGACTCGATCGACGCGCTGCTGGAGGCGGGGGACCTCAAGGAGAGCGGACGCACCCAGGCCGTGGTCGCGGTGGGTTGTCTGGCCGAGCGGTACGGGGCCGGTCTGGCCGAGCAACTGCCGGAGGCTGACGCGGTCTTGGGGTTCGACTCCTACGGCGACATGTCCACTCATCTGCAGTCGATCCTCGACGGCGGCACCGTGAAGTCTCACGTGCCGCGGGACCGTCGCACCTTGCTGCCGCTCGCCCCCGCCGCTCGGCCTACCGCCCAGGGGTCGGTGTCCCTGCCTGGCCACCAGCAGGCACCGCTGGAGGAGGTGGCCCCGGCGTCCGGCCCTCGGGTCGTCCGAGCCCGTCTGGACGGCAGGCCGTGGGCACCGTTGAAGATCGCCTCCGGATGTGACCGACGGTGCGCGTTCTGCGCAATCCCGATGTTTCGTGGTTCCTTCGTCTCGCGCCGCCCGCACGAGATCATTGCCGAAGCACGCTGGCTGGCCGAGCGGGGTGTCAAGGAGCTCTTCCTGGTCAGCGAAAACACCACGTCATACGGTAAAGACCTGGGCGACCTGCGTCTGTTGGAGAAGTTGCTGCCCGAGCTGACCTCCGTGGAGGGCATCGAGCGTGTCCGGGCCAGCTACCTGCAACCGGCCGAAATCCGGCCCGACCTGTTGGACGTGCTGGCCGGCACCCCCAAGGTCATGCCGTACTTCGACATCTCCTTCCAGCATGCCTCCGGCCCGTTGTTGCGAAGAATGCGGCGCTTCGGTGATCGTGAGTCCTTCCTGGCCTTGTTGGACAGCGTGCGCTCACGCCTTCCCGAAGCAGGCATCCGGACGAACGTCATCGTGGGTTTCCCGGGGGAGACCGAGGATGACGTGCACGAGCTGACGTCGTTCCTGGAAGAGGCCCGGCTCGACGTCGTGGGGGTCTTCGGATACTCCGACGAGGACGGCACCGAGGCCGAGACGTATGGCGACAAGCACCACGCCGACACGATCGCCGAGCGCGTCGCCACGGTGGGGTCCTTGGTCGAGGAGCTGACCGCCCAGCGGGCGATGGAGCGCATCGGCACCCGGATCGAGGTCATGGTCGAAGAAATCGACCCGGACACGGCCGACGTCGTCGGTCGGGCGGGGCAGCAGGGGCCCGACGTCGACGGAAGCACGACGTTGGTGGGCGCCCAGGAATCCCGGATCGGTGACATCGTCAGCGCCGACGTAACCGCCACCACCGGTGTCGACCTGCTGGCGCGGGTTGTGACCGAGGCGGGTCAAGTGGTGTTGAGCGAGGCGGGATGAGCTCCTCGCCCGCGCACGCCGTCAGCGTCTGGAACGTTCCGAACGCCCTGACGGTGCTGCGCATCGTGCTGGTCCCGGTCTTCGTGGTGGTCCTGCTGATCGAGGACGGGACCTCGACGTCGATGCGGATCTGGGCAGCTCTCATCTTCGTGATTGCCGTGGCCACCGACTGGTTGGACGGTGACCTGGCCAGGCGGCAGGGTCTGGTCACCGACTTCGGCAAGATCGCCGATCCGATTGCGGACAAGGCGCTCATCGGCGCGGCCCTCATCTGTTTGTCGCTCCTGGGTGAGCTGGCCTGGTGGATCACGGTCGTGATCATGGTGCGTGAGGTCGGGGTGACGTTGCTGCGCTTCGTGGTGATCCGGCGAGGAGTCATCCCGGCCAGCCGTGGCGGCAAACTGAAGACCACCCTGCAGTCGGCCGGTCTCACGCTCTTGATCCTGCCGCTGAGTGGCTTCTTCAGCGCGGTCGGTCTGATCGTGATGTATGCCGCCCTACTGGTCACCGTGGTGACGGGCGTCGACTACGTCATGCAGGCCTGGCGAGTGTGGCGCGGCGCCGCAGATCCACGCTGAAGCCGTCCGATGCGTTCATCGAGCCCTGCGCGCGAGCGTGAATCCAGTGCGTCGTTAGCGGTGGCGATCATCGACCTCAGTCGCGATCAGGGTTGGACAATTGGCACTGCGGAGTCACTGACCGGTGGGCTGCTCGCATCCGCACTGGTATCGGTGCCCGGGGCCAGCCACGTCGTGCGCGGGGGCATCGTGGCCTATGCCGCCGATCTCAAGCGGACGGTCCTGGGGGTGGGCGATGAGGTGATCAGCGCCTACGGGACGGTGTCGCAGCAGTGCGCCGAGGCGATGGGCGCGGGCGCGTGCCGGGTGCTGACGGCGGACTTCGGGGTGGCCACGACGGGGGTTGCCGGGCCTGATGCCAGCGAAGGGCACCCACCGGGCACGATCCATCTCGCGGTCGCTGGAGGGCCCAAGGACCGGGAAGAAGTCACTGTGCACGAAGCGTTACACATGCGTGGCAGTCGTTCGCAGATCCGCGCGGAGGCAACTCGCGCAGGTCTGTCACTGCTGCTGAATACGCTACAAAAGCACGGACCGAATGCACGGGCCATACGAGGCGGGGTACGGTAGAACCCACGACGCATGACAGACTTTGTCCACCCATCAACAGATCGCCCAGGCGGCCAACGCCGCGGAACCAGCAAAGGAGGGAAGGCCATGGTGCTCCTACGACGCGAACTCGGTGACGTGCTGCGCGAGCAGCGTCAAGTGCAGGGCCGCACGCTGCGGGAAGTCTCCGCCAGCGCAGCCGTTTCCCTCGGTTACCTCTCGGAGGTCGAGCGGGGAGAGAAAGAAGCCTCCTCAGAGCTGCTGGCAAGTATCTGCAAGGCACTCGATCTGCCGATGGCTCAAATGTTGAGCAACGTGTCTGATCGGGTGAGTGTGGCTGAAGCCTCCGAGCACCAGGTCGGCAAGCTGATGGCCGACGGTTTGGCACGGCCCATTCAGCGTGATGCCCTGACCAAGCCCGACATCGTGGCCGCCGCCAACGCGATCAGTTCTGCCGCCTGACCCGTCCCTGCCAGGCACGCACATCGCTCAGCTCGGTTGATGCCACGAGGCGTCCCTCCCGAGGGGCACGTCGTCCTCACGGCTGGTCGCGCTCAGGACTGGTCTCGTTCGCGACGACCATAGCCCAGTGGGTTCTGATGGGCACCGGCGTCGGTGGGGGCAAGGCCGCCCTGACACCGGGGGCAATAGAACATCACCCGCTCCTGCGGTGGTGTGCCAAGAGGCGCGAGTCGGATCGTGGAGCCGCACTTCTTGCACGGCAGCCCGACCCGACCGTGCACCCAGGCGTCGTCGACGGTGTCCGCGCGCCCGGTGCTGGTGGTCCGGCCCAGTCGACAGCTCAAGACCAACAGTCTGCGTGCCGTCTCGACTACGGTGCGCACTCCCTGCTCGCCGACGTCCTCGAGCGCCGTCCACGGACTGATCTCGTGCACGAACAGGGGCTCGGAGGCGAAGATGGTCCCGATGCCGGCGAGGTTGCGTTGGTCCAACAGGGCCTCGGCGATCGCCCGTTCCGGGAGCGACCAGAGCCGAGCCATGGCTACCGACACATCGAACGACGGATCCAAGAGATCGGGGCCCACGTGACCCACGAGCGAGTCCTCCTCGCTCGTTCGCACGAGGTCGAGCATGCCGAGCGACGCGCCGACCGCGCATCGCTCGACCGTGGTGAGGATCGCGCGCACCCGGTGGTCGTCGGTGACCTTCGGTGACGTCGCAATCGAGGCTCGGTAGGTCCGCCACCGGCCCTCCATCCGCAGGTGGCTGTGCAGGGTGAGGTCACCTTCGATCCGGTGCAGCAGGTGCTTGCCCCGCGGCACGACTTCGATCGTGCGCCGTCCACGAAGGTCGACGGTCGCCAGACTGGGCACTCGCAGGTCCGAGGACGTGATCCGCTGACCGGACAACGCGGCATGAAGCCGGCGAGCTGTGCGCCAGACGGCGTCTCCCTCAGGCATGTCTCATCGGCGCATCCGCAAACCCTGGGGTGCGGTGTGGAACCCCGCCTCGGTCAAGGCGTCCGCGAAGGGATGGGTGCTCGACAACGCGGATGCGCCATCGATCTTTTTCACGGTCAACGAGGCCACGCTGCGGTGGGTGACCTGAGCCTTGAGCGCCTGCGCGATCAGCGCCAGCTTCTCGGGGTCCTCGGTGTAGGTCAACGCGGTGCGCCCACCCCGCTCGAGGTAGAGGCCCAACCGGCCATCGACCAACGCCACGAGTGCACCGGCCTTGCGACCAGCACGGTGTGTGGCAGGCACAGAGTCCTCGACGTCGTCAATCCCCGGGTCACGTTCGGGCCACGGCACCGATGCGCCGAACGGACTGGCTGGGTCCGTCGCGGCGAGGACCACCACGCGGGGCGCCGACGGCCGCGCACCCGGCGCAGGAGTCGCCGGGGCGGCTGAGCTTTCGGACAGGGCACGCATGCGGTCCACGGCACCAGTCGTGCCGAACTGGGCGGCCCCGAGGTGCTCCACGAAGTAGCCGCGGCGCACCCTGCCCGCCTCCTCGGCGCCAGCCAGGATGCGATAGACGCCCGCAAAACCACCCACGATGCCCTCGGCGCCCACGCTGCCCCGCGTCAGCACGCCATACCGGTCCAACAGCTGCTCGGCGGTGGCCAGGGCTCGCACGGTGGGATCGGTCTCGACCTGCGGGAGCAAGGACCACCGTCCCGGGGCGGTGGCCGGTCCGGCGCGGCTCGGCATCCGAGGGCGGCTGGGCGGTGCGGGGACGCCGACGCCACCGAGGCCGACCGAGGGTCGGGACCAGCGGGTCGCGCGGGACGAGCGCGGAGCGGCGCGGCGGGACTTGTGTGCCGTTTTGCCCCCTGACAGGAGCATCCGCACCGGGGCCAGCGTGTCACCGCTGAGCCGCCCGGCCCAGACCAACTCCCAGATGGTGGCCAACAGCGCCGCGTCGTCGATCGGTGGGTCACCGACCAGCGAGTCGGCTAAAGCGCGGAAGAAGTAGGCGCCGCCGTGCTCGAGCACGCCCAACACCCGCTGGGCGGGATCCGGGTCGGCCGCGGGATCGCCGGGAGGTGGCGCGAGCGCGGTCTTGAGGTCGCCCGGGGAGAGCGTGAGGTGCGCCGTCTCCGCGAGGTGGAAGGAAACCCACCCGTCGTCCCCGGGCAGCGAGCCGTGGCCCTGCCAGAGCACTTCCCCGGCCGTCATCAACTCATCCAGCATCCCCGGCGTGTAGTCCTTGACCCGAGCCGGCAAGATCAACGACTCGACCGCACTCGCAGGCAGGTGGGCACCGGCCAGCTGCTCGATGGCCCGGTGGGCGCCGTCCACCCCACGTAGCTCGCCAATCGACTGCCACTGCGTGAGAAACCGGGTGTAGGTGTCCTGAGTGACTGGCTCGACCTCGTGTCGTAGCGCCGCCAGGGAGCGGCGGCGCAGCATCCGAAGGACGTCGGCGTCGCATAGATCAAGCGCGTCAGCCGGATCCGCACCGCGATCGGGCGGTCCAGGATCGGCGGCCTGCGCAGCCTCGGACCCCGTGGGCAGCGCCAGCGGGCGCAACGCTCCCTGCACCATCCGCCCCGATTCGATCAGCCGGCGGACCGCTTCGCCGGCCACGGCGGGACCGACCCCGAGTCGAGCGGCCAGCTCGTGCAGCGTGAAGGGGGTGTGCGTTTTTGCGTAGCGGCGGACCAGGTCGCCGAGCGGGTCCGGCACCGGCTCGGTGAAAATCGCCGGCACCCCGACGGGCAGCGCGACGCCGAGAGCATCGCGCAGTCGCGCGGCGTCTTGTGCGTCGGCCCAGCGCTCGTCCCCGGCGATCCGCACGGTGATGATCTGTCGCCGCTCGGATAGCTCCGCGAGCCACTGCACCGTGTCTCCTCGAGACTGCGCACGCACCCGCCGGGTGATTTCGGCGGTGCTCAACGGGCCAAGGGTGCGCAACAGGTCGGTCACGTCGTTGGCGTCGCGACACGCGCGGTCCTCGGTCAGTCGCTGCAGTTGGTCCGCGGTGTCCGCGACGACCCGCGGATCCAACAGGTCGCGCAGTTGGGCGCCCTCGCCTCGGCCCAGCAACTCAGCCAGCAAGGCGGGGTCCAGAGACAGCGCGGCGGCACGCCGCTCGGCCAGCGGCGAGTCGCCCTCATACAGGAACTGCGCGATATAACCCATCAGCATGGAGCGGGCGAAGGGAGAGGCGCTGTGCGTGGTCATGCTGACCACCGAGACCTTCCGGGCCGCCACGTCCCGCATCAACGACTGCAAGGCGTCGACGTCGTAGACGTCTTGGATGCACTCGCGCACCGCTTCGAGAACGATGGGGAAGGTGGGGTAACGGGCGGCCACCTCCAGCAGCTGGGCCGAGCGCTGACGTTGTTGCCACAACGGTTGGCGCCGTCCGGGCGTGCGCCGAGGGAGCAGAAGGGCACGCGCTGCACATTCCCGGAAACGGGCCGCGAACAACGCCGACCCACCGATCTCGCGGGTGACCATGTCGTGGACCTCGTCCGGGTCCAACGTCAGCATGTCGATCAGGTCGGCGTCGAGGCTATGGGAGGTCGATCCGCCATCATCATCGTCCATGAGGTCGGGCAGCCGGAGCACGATCCCGTCATCGGCCGCCATGGCCTGCACGTCGGCGCCGAAGCGCTCACGCATGCGCGCCCCCACGCACAACGCCCACGGCGCGTGAACCGGAGTGCCGAACGGACTGTGGATGACGACGCGCCAGTCACCGATCTCGTCGCGGAATCGCTCGATCACCAGCGTGCGGTCATCCGGCATCCGACCGGCTTCCTCGCGTTGCTCGCCGAGGTAGTCCAGCAGGTTTCCGGCAGCGTGAGCATTCAGGCCACGCTCGGCCAGCAGCGTCTCGGCGCGCAACCGCGGGGTGTCCGCCATCTCGCGGATGAAGGCACCGACCGCGCGACCCAACTCGGCCGGGCGCCCGATCGCGTCACCCTTCCAGAACGGCAGCCGACCGATCTGCCCCGGGGCCGGCGTGACCAGAACCTGGTCGCGGGTGATGTCCTCGATGCGCCACGATGTGGTGCCCAACGTGAACACATCGCCCACGCGCGACTCGTAGACCATCTCTTCATCCAGCTCACCCACCCGGCGGCCGGGGCCGTCACCGGTGGCGAGCATCACGGCATACAGGCCACGGTCGGGGATCGTGCCGCCGGACGTCACGGCCAGCAGTTGCGCCCCGCGTCGGGCGGTGACGGTGTCGTTGACCCGGTCCCAGACCACTCGCGGGCGCAGATCGGCGAAGTCCTCACCGGGATAGCGACCGGCCAGCATGTCGATGGTCGCCTCGAACAGCGGTCGGGGTAGCGAGGCGTAGGACGCGCTGCGCCGGATCAGGTCGAACAGGTCGCTGACCGACCACTCGTCCATGGCGACCATGGCAACGATCTGCTGCGCGAGCACGTCGAGAGGGTTGCGCAGCACGCGCAACGCCTCGATCTGCCCCGAACGCATCCGCTCCACCACGACCGCGGTCTGCACCAAATCACCGCGGTGCTTGGGGAAGAACGCGCCGTGCGAGGTGGCTCCGACCTGGTGCCCGGCTCGGCCCACACGTTGCAGGCCGCTGGCCACACTCGGCGGCGATTCGATCTGCACGACGAGGTCCACGGCACCCATGTCGATCCCGAGTTCCAGGGAGCTGGTGGCCACGACGGCGGGCAACCGCCCTGACTTCAGGGCGTCTTCGATCTCGGCCCGGTGCTCCTTGCTCACCGATCCGTGATGGGCTCGCGCCAGGACGCTCGGTGCACCCGATGAGCTGCCCGACTGACCCATGAGCTGGGCCGGTGGGCCCTGCGGCTGTGATGGCTCGGGCGCGGTGCGGTCCGTCCAGATCTCGTTGAGGCGAGAGGTCAGCCGCTCGGCAAGGCGCCGGGAGTTGGCGAACACCAAGGTGGAGGTCTGTTCGGCGACGAGGTCGACGACTTCACGCTCGACGTGCGGCCAGATGGAGGCTCGTTCGGTGGGGTCCGGGGAGGGAGTCCAGATGTCTTCCTCCCCGTCGAGGTCGGGGAGCACGGGACCCGTGCCCGGCGTGAAGTCGTCGTCTCCCTCGGGCGGTTCAGCAGTGGTCGGGTCGGGTGGGTCGGCGGGTGACACGGGGGCGTGGTGGACCTGCTCCACGTATCCGGGGTCGGTCATGTCCGCGACGGGCACGTTGATCCGCAGGTCCCACTTCTTGTGTGAGGGCGGTTGCACGGTGGTGACGGGACGGCCGCCTGCCAGATATCGAGCCACTTCGTCGACGGGGCGGACCGTGGCCGACAGGCCGATGCGCTGAGCAGGGTGGGCGAGCTGGTGGTCCAACCGGTCCAGTGTCACCGCCAGGTGAGCACCGCGTTTGGTGCCGGCCACCGCGTGCACCTCGTCGACGATCACGGTCTCGATCCCTGCGAGCGCCGAGCGCGCCGCGGAGGTCAGCAACAAGAACAACGATTCGGGGGTCGTGATCAAGATGTCTGCCCCGTGCTTGGCGAAGGCGCGGCGCTCGGTGGCGGGGGTATCGCCTGATCGGATGGCGACCGACAGATCTTCCACCGGCTGCCCCAGGCGATGAGCCGCGTGCCGGATGCCGACCAGCGGGGAACGCAGGTTGCGCTCGACATCCACAGCAAGCGCTTTGAGGGGAGAGACGTACAGCACCCGGCATCGTGGGGTGTCCGCCGCGTGCGGCATGGCCCACAGCCGGTCGATCGCCCACAAGAACGCGGACAGGGTCTTGCCCGAACCTGTCGGGGCGACAACGAGGGTGTGCTGACCCTGACTGATGGCTTCCCACGCGCCGACCTGGGCGTCCGTAGGCCCGGCAAACGACGCCGAGAACCAGGCTTGCGTCGGCGCGGAGAAACGCTGCAGAACCTCGCTCAGGGTTGGTGGTCTCCCCGTTGCGGCACCCGTCGCGCGGAGCCGTCCTGGACCACCGTGTTGCCGTAGGCCCCCGTCACCGGCGGGGACTCCGGGCGCGGCATGTCACGGACCTCGTGGTGCTTGGTGCGGTGCGGTGGACGCCACACCTTCAGGGCCACCAAAGCCTTCTGCCACCACTGCAAGTCGGGCTGACTGCTCATCGGCACTCTCCGTTTCTGTGACTGCGCTCGGTCTGGTCTGCATTCTGCCTGGCCGCGGTGGTCTGCCTGACGTCTCGGTCCGCGGCTGGTGCTACATCGCATCTTCTCACTGCCCACCGACACCCCGATCGAGGGCTCCCCGGATGCGGGAGCGGGCTCGACCGGCCGCGTGCCGGGGCCTGCCAGCGACGCCCTGGAGCTTTCGCGGCATGATGGCCCCGTGAGCACGCATATCGCCGCCGACAGCGGAGCCATCAGTCCACGCGTCCTCCTCCCGGGCGACCCACTGCGAGCACGGTGGATCGCCGAGCAGTTCCTGGACGACGCGACCTGTTACACCGAGGTTCGCGGGATGCTCGGCTTCACCGGCACGGTGCGCGGCGAGCGAATCTCGGTGCAGGGCACCGGCATGGGGATGCCGTCGGCCGCGATCTACGTCAACGAGCTGATCAAGGACTACGACTGCCAGCAACTGGTGCGGGTCGGTTCGTGTGGGGCGCTGACAGAGCGGCTGCAGGTGCGCGATGTGGTGATCGCCATGGCCGCTGCGACCGATTCGGCCATCAACACGCACCGATTCGGTGGGGCGCATTTCCCGGCGACGGCGGACTGGGCGCTGCTGCGGGCGGCGGCCGAGGCCGCGGAGGAGGCGGGCACCCGGCATACGGTCGGCACCGTGGTGTCCTCGGACTCGTTTTATCACCCACGCCCGGAGCTCACGCAGCGGCTGGTCGAGTACGGGGTCATCGCCGTGGAGATGGAGGCCGCCGAGCTGTTCACGCTGGCCGCTCAGCACCACCGTGCGGCGCTGGCAGTGTGCACCGTCTCCGATCACATTCTCACCGGAGAGGAAACGTCGGCGCAGGAGCGCGAACAGACCTTCGCGGAGATGGTCGACATGGCGCTCACCACGATGCTGGCCGTTTCGCTGGATGACTAAAGTGGCCGGTATGCCGCAGCGAACGCACAGCGAGTCCATCACCGTGAGCGCCCCCGCGCAGAGGGTGTATGACCTGGTCAGCGACATTGCCCGGACGGGGGAGTGGAGCCCGACCTGCTCGCGCTGTGAGTGGGATGACCCGGAGCGGACGGGAGTCGGCGCGACGTTCACCGGCTACAACGAGACGCCCTCGCGGCGATGGCAGACCACGTCGACGGTGGTCGCCGCCGACCCGGGGCGTCGATTCGCCTGGGAGGTCGGCGACGGGTTCGTGCGCTGGTCCTATGACCTGCACCCCGTGGATGAGGGGACGGAACTGAGCGAGTCCTGGACCTTCCTGCCGGCCGGTCTGGAGCACTTCGCGAAACAGTACGGTCAGGAATCCGAGGACGTGATCGAGAACCGCACCCGGGCGGCTAAGGACGACATGCCCAGGACATTGGCCAGGATCAAGCAGCTCGCGGAGTCGGCCTGAGCCGGACGGTCGTGTTCGACCCCGACCACATGCGCTGAGTGCACGCATCCGGCGGCGAGGACGTAGCCTCGGGCGCCATGAGGTTGAGTGAGTTCTGGGCGTTGATGGAGCAGGAGTTCGGCGGACCCTACGGGCGGTCGGTGGCGGGCACCCATGTCATCCACGCCATCGGCGACCGGACGGCCATCGACGCGATCGAGGCGGGGGAGCCGGTGCGCCGGGTCTGGCTGGCGCTGTGCGATGACCTGCAGATCCCGCAGGAGCGCCGACACATGGCGGACCGGGGAAGCCCACGACGCTCCTGAGTGAGGGTCAGCTAGCCCTGCGTGCCGACCAGCCCACGTCGCTCGAGCGCTTCCACGATCTGCACCGCGTTGAGGGCCGCGCCCTTGCGCAAATTGTCCCCGACGATGAACATCACCAGTCCCCGGCTCTCGGGCACCGACTGATCCTGTCGAATGCGTCCGACGTACGTCGCGTCCTGGCCGGCACCCTTCAGCGGGGTGGGTATGTCGCTCAGGAGCACCCCTGGCGCGTCCTGCAAGGCGCGTGTTGCCTGCTCCGGGCTGATCGGCTCGGCGAATTCGGCATGCACCGCCAAACTGTGTCCGGAGAAGACCGGCACCCGCACGCAGGTGCCCGCAACGGCCAAGTCGGGCAGTCCAAGGATCTTGCGTGACTCGAACCGCAGTTTTTGCTCTTCGGCGGTCTCCAGTGAGCCGTCCTCGACGAGGTCGCCGGCGTAGGGAATGACATTGAAAGCGATGGGATCGGTGTAGACCGCAGGCGCGGGGATGTCGACCGCGTCACCGGACTGCGCCAGGGCTTCCATGTCACCGCTGACCACCGCGCGGGTTTGCTCGGCAAGTTCAGCGACCCCAGCGACGCCCGAGCCGGAGACGGCTTGATACGTCGCCACGATCAGTCGTCGCAGTCCGGCCACGTCGTGCAACGCCTTGATCGCCGGCATGGCGGCCATTGTCGTGCAGTTCGGGTTGGCCACGATCCGAATGCCGTCCTCGGCTGCGGCCTGGTCGAGGGCTTCGGGGTTGACCTCGCTGACGACCAACGGCACGCGGTCATCCATCCGCCACGCCGAGGAGTTGTCGACCACAACCGCACCGGCGGCGGCGAACCGCTGGGCGTGCTCGGTCGAGGTGCCGCCACCGGCCGAAAAGATGGCGACATCGATGCCGCTCAGGTCGACGGTGCGGTCGCCGAGGTCCTCCACCACGATCTGGCGCGACCCGCTGACCTGGGGCTGGTTGTCCCAACGGCCCGTCCAGGCCAGTTCGCTTCCTGCGCTGCGAGCAGAAGCGAAGTATCGAACGCTGGCGATCGGCACGTCGCGCTCGGCCAAGAGGCGACGCATCACCGCACCGACCTGGCCGGTGGCCCCGACCACGGCGACGTGTATTCCTGCGCCCGTGCTCATCGACCACTCCCTCCGTAGACCACGGCTTGGCTGTCGGAATCGAGGTGGAAGGCCGTGTGCACCGCTCGGACCGCCTCCGGCAACCTGTCTTGATCGGTGATCACCGAGATCCGAATCTCGCTGGTGGAGATCATCAGGATGTTCACGCCGGCGTCCGCGAGCGCGCCGAAGAGGCGGTGGGCCACCGTGGGGTTGGAGCGGAGCCCGGCTCCGATCAGTGACAGCTTGCCGATCTGCGAGGTGTAGAGGACATCGGCGAAGCCCATGTGCTCCTGCATCGCTCGCACCGCAGCGACGGCTCTCACACCGTCCTCCTCGGGCAGCGTGAAGGAGATGTCCGAGGTCTGCGCCCCGGAGGTCGAGACGTTCTGCACGATCATGTCGATCGACACGCCGACCCCGGCGACGGCGCCGACCACGGTTGCGGCGGCACCCGGAACGTCGGGTATGCCGACGGCCGTGATCCTGCCGAGGGACTGCTCGTGCGCGATGCCGGAGATCAAGGGTTCTTCCATGTCGTCCTCCTGGTGCGAGGTGAGTGGCCGACCGACGAGGATCCAGGTGCCTTCTTGATCGGAGAAGGAGGATCGGACGTGGATCGGCACGTTGAATCGGCGCGCGTACTCAACCGCGCGAAGGTGCAGGATCTTGGCTCCCTGGGCAGCCATCTCCAGGGTCTCTTCGATAGTGAGTCGCTTGACCCGGCTGGCCGCCGGCACGATGCGCGGGTCGGCGGTGTAGATGCCGTCGACGTCGGTGTAGATCTCGCAGACGTCGGCCTTCAGGGCGGCTGCCAAGGCTACGGCGGTCGTGTCGGAGCCGCCGCGACCCAAGGTGGTGATGTTGTCGTCTTCGGACACACCCTGAAAACCAGCCACGATGGCGATCGCTCCCAGAGCTAGCGTGGCCTGCACGCGATCCGGTGTGACGTCGAGGAGGCGCGCACGCCCGTGCGAGCTGTCCGTCCGCATACCCGCCTGGTCCCCGGTGAAGGAGTAGGCGCGCTCGCCGAGGTGCTCGATGGCCATCGCGAGTAGGGCCATCGAGATCCGCTCACCGGCCGTCAATAGGATGTCCATCTCCCGCTCCGGAGGCTTCCCGGGGCTGACGGCTTTGGCGAGGTCGAGGAGCTCATCGGTGGTGTCACCCATGGCCGAGACCACCACTGCCACATCGTGACCAGCGCGTTTGGTGTCGACGACCCGTTGCGCGACACGCATGATGGCCCCGACGTCGGCGACGGAGGAGCCACCGTATTTCTGGACGAGCAAAGACATGACGAAGTGATCCTGGAACGGTTGGGGTGGGTGCTGGCGGCCAAGTCTATGGCGCGTGGGTCGACGTAGCGTAAACCGGCCAGTGGCCAGGGGCGGACGTAGCCAGAGTCGACCGACCCGACGACGACGACGACTAGGCTCGCGGTGTGGACGACGAAGATCGCATTGCCCTGTTCCTGGACTACGAGAACCTTGCGCTGGGAGCCCGAGAGCACCTCGGCGGGGCGGCGTTCGACCTCAAACCCATCAGCGACGCGCTCGCCGAGCGAGGCCGGGTCGTCGTGCGGCGGGCCTACGCAGACTGGTCCTACTTCGACGACGACCGGCGGATGCTGACTCGATCGCACGTGGAACTGATCGAAATGCCGCAGCGAATGGGGGCCTCTCGTAAGAACGCGGCCGACATCAAAATGGCCGTCGATGCCATCGAGCTGGCGTTCAGCCGGGACTACATCTCGACCTTCGCGGTCTGCACCGGAGACAGCGACTTCACCCCTTTGGTGCACAAGCTGCGCGAACTGAACAAGCGGGTGATCGGCTTCGGGGTGCGTGACTCGACCTCACGGTTGCTCCCGCCCGCCTGTGATGAGTTCTTGTTCTACGACAACTTGGAGGGCGTGGAGCCCGCTCCGGAAACCACGTCGGGCGCTGGCTCAGCGGCCGCGGGGCGTAGTCGCCGCGGCCGAGGCGGGGGGGCCGCGAGCAGTGGGGGACCGGTGGCCGCGGAAGCGGAGTCTGCGTCCAGGAGCGAGGGGGTGGCAACCGCACAGGGACCGAGGGATATCGACGAGGAGGAAAGTGCTGCGCCAGGTCCCGACCTCGCGGTCCTGGTTGCGCAGACCGTCGCCGGGTTGCAGCAGTCCTCGGCCGGGTCAGTGACAGCGTCCAGCTTGAAGCGAACGCTGCTGCGCAAGGACCCGACGTTCAGCGAGGCCGATCACGGGTTCCGGGCGTTCGGGGAGTTGCTGGAGAACCTGGCGGGGCGCTCGATCATCGAGTTGGTGCCGGGGCCGTCCAAGGGGGATCCGGAGATCCGTTTGCCGGAGGTGGGGGACCGAGCCGAGGCGTTCGCGGTCTTGAAGCATGTGGTCAGTGACGTGGCGGAGGGGGGTGGGGCGCCGCTGTCCGGTCTGAAAGACCACATGCGTCGCAGTCAGCCCTCCTTCAGCGAGAAGAAGCTGGGATATCGCTCGTTCCTGCAGTTCTGCAAGGGCGCTCAGGCGGAGGGCGTCGTCGATCTCACGTGGGATAAGGACGCCCGGGAGTATCTGCTGTCGGTCTCGTGATCGATCGGGCGTGTCGCGCGGCATCGAACACACTTCCGATTATGCTGGTGCACAGGTGCTGTAGTGATCGGCTGCTATCCACAGATTGCCACGCCAAGGTGGGTATGTCGGTCCTGGCTCCTAGCGTCTGACCAACCCGGATCAGGGCGCCTCGATGAGGGGTCAGCATCCGACACGGTGGTCGAAGGTAGGCGCGCTCACCCCTCGAAGCGAAGGAGCAGGAATGGCCCAGCACAGCAAAGTCACGCAGATGCACGGTGACAAGAACAAGGCCCTCGAGTCCGTATTGGCTCAGATCGACAAACAACACGGTAAGGGCTCGGTGATGCGTCTCGGCGATGACATCCGACCTCCTATCGCGGTCATTCCGACCGGCTCCATCGCGATGGATGTCGCCCTGGGGATCGGCGGCCTGCCCCGCGGCCGAGTGGTCGAGATCTACGGCCCAGAGAGCAGCGGCAAGACCACGGTTGCGCTGCACGCGGTAGCCAACGCGCAAAAGGCGGGTGGCATCGCAGCCTTCATCGACGCTGAACACGCCCTCGACCCGGAATACGCCAAGAAGTTGGGTGTCGACACCGACGCGCTCCTGGTCAGCCAGCCGGACACCGGTGAGCAGGCCCTGGAGATCATGGACATGTTGATCCGATCGGGTGCGCTGGACATCGTGGTCATCGACTCGGTAGCCGCCCTGGTGCCTCGCGCCGAGATCGAGGGCGAGATGGGTGACAGCCACGTCGGTCTGCAGGCAAGATTGATGTCGCAGGCTCTGCGCAAGATCACCGGCACGTTGAGCAACACCAACACCACCGCCATCTTCATCAACCAGCTCCGCGAAAAGATCGGTGTGATGTTCGGTTCCCCCGAGACGACAACGGGGGGCAAGGCGTTGAAGTTCTATGCCTCGGTCCGCATTGACGTTCGCCGCATCGAGACTCTGAAGGACGGCACCGACGCGGTCGGCAACCGGACCCGGGCCAAGATCGTGAAGAACAAGGTCTCACCGCCGTTCAAGCAGGCCGAGTTCGACATCCTCTATGGTCACGGCATCTCTCGAGAAGGTGGCCTGATCGACATGGGCGTGGAGCACGGTTTCGTGCGCAAATCCGGCGCGTGGTACACCTGCGAAGGCGAACAGTTGGGGCAGGGCAAAGAGAACGCGCGGACCTTCTTGATCGACAATCCCGACCTAGCGGACGACATCGAGGCCAAGATCAAGTCCAAACTGGGGGTTGGGCCCCGGCTGGAGGCGGAGATCCCAGACGGCGTGGATCCTCAGACCGGTGAAGTGTCGGTCAACTTCTGAGCCCAACCGCACCAGGCCATCAGATGACGTCGAAGAGCAGGACCCCGGACGCCCAACGACTCAACGCAGCGCGGCAGGCGCTGGCTGAGGCCACGGCAGCGGCCAGTGAGTCGAGTCCGTCAGCCGGGCCCCGCGAAGGTGCGGATCGCTCCGAACGTGCCCCCGCCCCCGCACACCAAGACGTGGACAGCGCAGCGGACGGTGAGGGCATGGCTAGGGCGCGCCAGATCGCCCTACGCCAGCTCGCGATGGGCCCGCGCACGCGAGCGCAGCTGAGGCAAAAGATGCGTGACCGCGAGTGTTCACCCGAGGTCATCGAGCGAGTCCTGGAGCGGATGAGCGCGGTGGGACTCGTCGACGATCAGGCCTACGCGCACATGCTGGTCCGCGCCAAGGGTGAAGGCTCAGGCCTTGCGGTGCGTGGACTGCGGCACGCCCTGCAGAAGAAGGGCGTGCCGCCCGAGATGGCTGAGGTCGCGATCGCCGAGGTGGAGCCGGCCCAGGAGTACGCGCAAGCGCAGGCCTTGGTCGCCGCCCGCTTGCCCCGCCTGCACGGTCTGGATCGAGAGGTGCAGATGCGCAGGCTGGGCGGCTTCTTAGCACGCAAGGGCTATCCGGCCGGTCTGTCCTTTGCGGTGATCAAGGAGGCCCTGGATCAGGCCCCGGAGCACCAGCGCGACTAGGAGTCCGACGCAGGCTCGGTGTCTTCGGGGATGGTGTGCATCGCGGCCTCTTCAGCCGACCCCGAGTGCTCCATAGACAGGTCCCCGTCTCCCGTGGCAGGACGGGTTTCGGGGGCGTCGTCCGCTGAATCAAGGCTGTCGTCGGGGTCGCCGAGGAAGTCTTGATCCGCTGGAATGGCGTCCGGATCATCTCCACCGGCCATCGGCTCCGGGTCCAGGCCGCTCTCGTTGTCCGGTGCACCGTAGGCCGTGCCGTCTTCGGGGATCTCCTGCCGGATGCGCTGGTCGATGGTCTCTTCTTCGGCCTGCTCTTGCGCCGTGGTGCCGAAGGCCAGCGACCCGTGCAGCTTGTCCGGCGTCTCGTAGCCGACCTCGACCGGATCCTCCCCGGAGATCAACGTGTCTTCGGGTTGTAGCTGGTCCTCACCGTCGACGCTGTAGGTCGTGAGGTCGTCGCCGATGTTTTCGCGGCCTGGCTGATCGGACATCAAAGTGCTCCTTGGCTTGAGGTCGTGGGTGTCAGGGATAGCGTGTGTCCGTGCCGTCTCGCTGCTCCAGGATTCCCCGGTGACAACGGCGGTCCTAGTAGCCGCGGTGGTGACGGCCTTTCTGGTGGGTGCAAGCCTTCAGCGTATAGCGGGCCTCGGCCTGGGGCTCGTGGTGGCCCCCATGCTGACGCTGCTGCTCGGGCCCGCGGTGGGAGTGACCCTGAGCAACGCGGGGGCTGTGGTCACCACGCTGCTCGTCCTGCGGGTGATGCGCAAGGACGTCGACTGGCGCGCGTTCGCACGGTTGGCCCCGTTGGTCGTCCTCGGGTCGATCGTGGGGGCCTTCGTGGTCTTGCGGATGGACGGGTCCTGGTTGGAGGTCCTCATCGGATCGCTGATCCTGCTCGCCTTGGGTCTGACCCTTGCGGTCGGCGGCCGCATCCATCTGCGCGGCCGACGGGTCGCCGCGGTCGCCGGTGCGCTGGGCGGCTTCATGAACACCACCGCAGGCGTGGCCGGACCGGCGATGACGGTCTATGCCGTGGCGACACGGTGGGGGCAAACGTCGTTTGCCGCCACGCTGCAACCGATCCTGTTGTTGGCCAACGTCTCCTCTCTGATCAGCAAGAGCCTCGTCGGTGCGGTGCCCGCAGACATCGGTCTACCGTGGTGGATCTGGCCCGTGGTGGCAGCCAGCGTCGCCACCGGAGTCGGTGTGGGTGGCTTTCTCAGCAGCTGGGTGGACATCAGGCTCGCACGTCGAGTGGCCGTGGGCATTGCCGGTCTGGGAGGGATCGTGACCCTGCTGCGGGGTCTGACGGGGATCTGACTCTCGGGCGCAGCGGTCCCGCGTGCCGCACCCCATTTCCGCGATTTCGTGCGGCACTCGCCTCGGGTCGTCTGAGAGCGCCTGCTGCTCAGGGTCAGCGGTCGCGCTGTTGCGCCTCGTAGCGGGCATCGAAACGCTGCAGCTTTTCCATCGCCTTGGTGACCTTCTTGGTGTTGCCTGAGCGAAGGTCCTTGGTGATCTTCTGAATGTGACGTGGGTTGATGCCGGCTGCCTTCGCGCGGCCGAGGTTCCTGGTGCTGTCCAGGTTCATGGCGAGCACGTACCGCGCACTGGCCCGCATGTCGCCGCCCCGTGGCGTCATGGTCTCCGGTGACTGCGTCAGCGTCGAGGACTGCTGGCGCTGCCGCGACGATGTCGTGTCCAAGGCCGGCGCAAACACGTTGGCGTAGCCGACGTTGCCGGCCCGGTTGGGATGATAGGACTCGATGATCGGAAGGCTCAACCCGTTGATCCACTCACGGTCATCGCAGACCGCGTGCCCGAGGAAGGCAGTTCGTGGGTCGACGTAGTCGAAGCCGGCCGATGTCGAGGTCGTCCGGATCAGGCTGTCCAGCTCGTCGGTCGCGTTGTTCAGGCTCGACATCTCCGAGCCGGAGAAAAAGGTGAACAGGTTGCAGTCCTCGCCGTTGAACAGGCGCGGGTAGCCACCGATGACGACGTCCGCGTTGGGCGCACGGTCTGCGATCGTGGTGAAGAGAGTGTTGTATCGCCCGGGCATCCGCTGGTTGAGGATGGTTCGGGCAGTGGAGATCGCACCCTTGCAGTTGCTGATCCACCCTGGCTGGGCGCACTCGGTGATCACGTCGGCGAAGCCCACGTCGTTGCCGCCGATGGTCATGGTGACGAAGTCGGTGGCGTTCGTGAGCGCCCCCACCTGGTCGGCGGCCACGTCGCTGGTGGTGGCTCCGCTGCACGCCTGGTAGTCCAGCTGCAGTCCCTGGCGCTGCGCCAGGAGCGCCGGGTAGCCGTACGGCGAGCGATAGCACGCGTCCCGGGGGGCATAGGTGCCCACCCCTGCGGAGTATGAGTCACCCAGCCCCACGTATGTCGTGTCGTCGGTTTGAGCTTGCGCGTGCAGCGGGGCGGTCATTGCCAGGGCGCTGGCCGCGGCGAGGGTCATCAGCGTGCGTCGTTGTGGTGTCTTCACCGACTGAGTCTCGCTCAGCCCGAAAGGTGCTACAACCGCTTTCATGCCGGGTTCAGGTAAAGATCGTGTCTCCTCCCGCAGCACCGTCACCGACCCCGAGCAGAGGATGCCGCGGCGGTCTGGCTCATCCTCATCGGATCATTCGGACCCACGGTCAGCTCGCCCGTATCCTTGGGTCACGATGAACACGCCACCCACCTCGACACCTCACGCGACGATCAAGACCTATGACGTGCGCACCCATGGGTGCCAGATGAACGTGCACGACTCCGAGCGCCTCTCCGGCCTGTTGGAGACGGCCGGCTACGTCGACGTATCGGGGTTGCCCACCGACGAGCGACCGGAGAGCGCCGACGTCGTCGTCTTCAACACGTGCGCCGTGCGCGAGAACGCCGCCAACAAGTTGTATGGCAACCTCGGGATGCTCCGGCCAGCCAAGATCGCCAACCCCGACATGCAGATTGCTGTTGGCGGATGCCTGGCCCAGAAGGACCGGCACACCATCGTCGAGCGCGCGCCGTGGGTCGACGTCGTCTTCGGGACGCACAACATCGGGTCACTGCCTGCTCTGCTGGACCGCGCTCGGCACAACAAGGAAGCCGAGGTCGAGATCCTGGAGGCGCTCGACGTCTTCCCCTCCACGCTGCCCACCCGGCGCGACTCGGCATACAGCGGCTGGGTGTCGATCTCGGTGGGGTGCAACAACACCTGCACGTTCTGCATCGTGCCGGCGCTGCGCGGCAAGGAACGGGACCGCCGTCCCGGCGAGATCCTCGCCGAGATCGAGGCGCTGGTGGCCCAGGGTGTCGTCGAGATCACGTTGCTGGGGCAGAACGTCAACACCTATGGGGTGGAGTTCGGTGACCGCGGTGCCTTCGCCAAGCTCTTGCGGTCCTGCGGTGGGATCGAAGGGCTGGAACGGGTTCGGTTCACGAGCCCGCATCCGGCGGCGTTCACCGACGACGTCATCACCGCGATGGCCGAAACCCCGAACGTCATGCCCAGTCTGCATATGCCGTTGCAGTCCGGCTCGGACAAGGTGCTTAAGGCAATGCGTCGCTCCTACCGCAGCAGCAAGTTCCTGGGCATCTTGGATCGCGTCCGCGAACAGATCCCGGATGCGGCGATCACCACCGATATCATCGTGGGCTTCCCGGGTGAGACGGAAGAGGACTTCCAGGGCACCCTTGACGTCGTGCGGGCAAGTCGCTTCTCCAGTGCATTCACCTTTCAGTATTCGATCCGCCCGGGGACCCCGGCCGCCGAGTTCGAGGACCAGATTCCCAAGAAGGTCGTGCAGGAGCGTTTCGAGCGTCTGATCGCCGTGCAGGAAGAGGTGTCCTGGGCGGAGAACACCACGTTGCTCGGGCGCGAGGTGGAGGTGCTGGTGTCACCCGGTGAAGGTCGCAAAGACGCCGAGACGCTGCGCCGTTCGGGTCGGGCGCGCGACAATCGGCTGGTGCACTTCGGCGTGCCCCAAGGGGGAGAGGAGCCGCGACCAGGTGATCTGGTCCGTGTGGAGGTCACCTACGCCGCCCCGCACCACGTGGTTGCCGACTCCGGGGTCGAGGGGGGCCTGTACGCCGTGCGTCGCACTCCCGGCGGCGACGCGTGGAGTGCTCTGCAGGGGGGCGAAGGCCCGGCTGGGTCGGCCAAACCCGCCGTCACTCTCGGTATGCCGTCCGTCGGGCAACCTGCGCAGGCGCGCGCGGCTGTGGCCTGCTGCGACGCCGGCTGAGTCCGAAGGCCGCTGCGAATCCTTACCGATGAGTGAACACGCGCCGCTCGCTCTGCCGTGAGGTCTTCCCAACGGCCATACTCACAGGATGGGCATTCTGCTGAGTCGACGTATGTTGCTTCGCTGCGGGGCAGGGGGCGTGGCCGTCGGGGCCGTCACGCTCGCCGCCGGGTGTTCCGGTGATGCGGGCACGTCCTCGGGTTCGGGCGCGCCTTCGGACAGCGAAGGCCCGGACGGGGCACGCGCTGGTGAGACCGCGTCCCCGACCCAAAGCCCGTCGGCGGTGTGGGAACGGGCAAACCTGGGTTTCGTCTCGGCATACGTTCTGGCCCGAGGCGGTCAAGCGGTCGTGGTCGACACGGGCAGTCAGGGCGCCGAGGCGGACATTGAGGCCGTCCTGCGGTCACTGGGGCTGGGCTGGGCTGACGTCGGCGACGTGATCTTGACCCACTCACATGGTGATCACATCGGTTCGGCAGCGGCCATCGCGCAGGCGGCCCCAGACGCCATCTTTCACGCGGGAGAGGCGGATGTGCCGGCGATCGACATCGGTCGTGGCGTCATGGCCCTGGTCGACGGCGACCAGGTGTTCGACCTGACCATCCTGCACACGCCCGGGCACACGCCGGGGCACGTCTGCGTCCACGACGCCGCGCAAGGAGTGCTCATCGCGGGGGATGCGTTGACCGGTGACGGCGGCCAGGTGGCCCTGCCCAACAAGCAGTTCACGCCGGACTACGAGGAAGCACTGCGCTCGGTGGAATACCTGGGGACCTTCGACTTCGCCACGGCCTACTTCGGCCACGGGGAGCCGGTGACCACCGAGGCCAGCGACGCCGTCCGCGCGTTGGCTGCGCAGAACTGATCGTGACGCCGCGCAATCGCGGCGAACCACTGCCCGCGTGCGCCATCCTGGGGGAGACGCCGGGCTATCCCTCCCGCTGGAAGATGTAGGCGAACGGGCTCTTCGTGTAGGCGATGCCACGGTTGGTCCGGTGCAGCTCCTGGCTCGTCGGCGCCGGCCCGCGCTTAGGTTGCCGGTAGGACGCGAGGTCGTCAGTGCAGAGTCGGTAGTCGTCCTCGTGGCTGATCACCACGGCCAGCAACTGGTAGCCCGGATCAAGAGCGGCCATCGACGCGTCGCCGTGACTGTCGTTGGCCAGCAGCATCCCCCCGGGTCGCAGGTAGCGGGTGCAGTGTTCGCTGATGAAGCCGGCGTAGAGCGAGACCAGCAGGTCGAGCGAGGCATCCTGGATCGGCAGCGGCTGCTGATAGTCCGCATGGTAGAAGGCCCATGCCGGCTTGGTGGCTGCGGCGCCGTCGGCCCGCTGGCGTTTGTCGGCGATGAGCTGGTCCACCTCGGCGGTATGGCTGAACCATCGAGCGGCGCGTCGGTCCACGTCGACATAACTGACGTCGTCGAACCAGATCGAGGGGGCGACATCAACGTAGCTGCCGGCATACAGCACGCGTGACGGACTCGACACGACCTCTCGGAGTGCTCGAAAGAGCCTGACGCGGTCGTCCGTGTGGTGGTCGTATGCGGCGTGGAAGCCAGCAACATCGTCGGGTGAGGCCACCGTGTCGGTCACGCAACCCCACGCAGCAACCACGGCGCGTGGTGTCCGCTTACTGACCTCGGGTCTGCTCTCACCCTGTCAGTATTCACGAAGGTCGGGGGTGGGTTTCGCGCACTCGCGCACTGGGCAGACATCCAGACGGCCCGGTGTTGCAGACTGTCCAGATGCGACTGATGACCCAGCGCGGGCCTGCGGTCACGTCACGGTGCCCGGGCACATGCGCGTTCTGGGAAGCCCAAGGCTACGAGGTGATGGAAACGGCACACGATCAAGACCACCGCGCTGTATGGATCCTACGGCGTGGCCTGTCACCGAGTGATGAGTCGCTCGAGGGGCGCCACGGTGCCAGCACTCGAAGCCGTAGTATTGCCGTATGGGCGGCACGTGCATGGCCGGGCGAACACCCCGACTGCCTGCCTACAACCATTGCGATGACGAGGACCGAACGAGCTGACACGTGACGTCGCGCCCTGCGCACGTCGACCTCAGCCCATCTGCCCGGTCCAGCCATGCATCGGAGTCGTATCCATGCGCATACAAGCCTCACGTCGTCATGCCCTTCTGATCGTTGCCGCCACCGCATGTTGGGGCTTCGGCACCGTCTTGAGCAAACAGGTCCTCGACCGCGGTGTCGCCCCGTTGACCCTGCTCGTCCTCGAGCTATTCACCAGCTGTCTGCTCTTGTGGATCAGCATGCTCGTGCTTCGCGTTCGACCGGCCCGAGGCCCGGGCTTGCTCAAGCTGGCCATGCTGGGAGTCATCAACCCCGGCCTGGCTTACGCCCTGGCGTTGCTGGGGCTGGCCACGGTCAGCGCCAGTATGTCGGTGCTGATCTGGGCGACGGAGCCGGTGCTGATCATGCTGCTCGCGGTCCTTTTTCTTCGTGAGCGGGTCGCCCCCGCAACTGCCGTCGCCGTCGCCGCGGCGCTGGTCGGGGTCCTGCTGGTGATCTACCGCCCGGGCGTAGCCGGCGACGCCGAAGGTATCGCCTTGACCCTGGGGGCTGTCACCGGGTGCGCGTTCTACACGGTCCTGACCCGCCGCCTGATCCTCGACGACAGCACCCTGGCCGTAGCGCTAGTGCAGCAGATCGCCGCGCTCGCCTTCGCCGTCTTGCTCGTCGGCACCGCCGCAGCAACCGGTGTCAGTGACATCGGACTACCCACTGATGCCACCACCTGGGCGCTCGCCGCCGTATCCGGAGCGGTCTACTACGGCCTCGCATTCTGGTTCTTCATCGGCGGTCTTCGCGGAGTGCCGGCCTCGATCGCTGGAGCGTTCCTACCGTTGATCCCCGTGTTCGGCCTGGGCGCGGCGTCTCTCATGGGCGACCGTCTCCTCGAACGGCAGTGGCTCGGCGCCGCACTGGTCGTCCTGGCTACCCTTGGGGCCACGATCGCTGGGGGTCGCGACGCAGCGCTTGCCCGTGCTGAGGCCTGACAGGCAGGATGATCGGGTGTCCGATCAGGTGCAAATCGATCACGTGGTCATCGCCGTGAACGATTGGGATCGCTCGATCGCCTTCTATCGCGACGTGTTGAGGGCACAGATAGTCGATCATCCCGATGGCCGTGTGGCTTTCCGCTTCGGAGACCAGCAGTTGAATGTGCACGGTCCTGGACTCGAGATTGGATCTTTAGTCGCGAACCCAGCCGTCGTGCCAGGGGGAAGCGACCTGTGTTTGGTCTGGCCGGGAAGCACCGAAGATCTCCTGGGTCATCTTGACCGGCACAACGTTGCTGTCGAGGCCGGCCCGATCCGGCGCCACGGCGGTCGTGGTGCTGGGGTGAGTGTCTACTTCAGAGACCCGGATGGTTCCTTGCTGGAGTTCATCGTTTACACGACCACCTGATCACGACGCCAACGCATTCCGTGAGCAAGGACCGCGTGCGTGCGCGACTCACACCGGTGACCTATCACCATGTGAAGACCGAGACCTAACTGATGTCCTGCCGGGTCTTAGTACCGTTCGGCGAGCGCGGTGAGTGTGGCCGTGTACGCAGGCCAGTCGACGTCGGGGACGTTGTCACCAACGGATCTCCAACCGACGGCACCGTCGATCTGTTCGCGGAGGATGTCCGCGTGACCGGCGTGCTGGGCCAGGTCACCGGTAACGTGCACGATGACCCGTTGGAGTGTGACGTCCTGGTGCCCCTCTCGCCACCAGGGAACCTTGCCGGGCGCGTCGAGCGGGAGGGAGTTGATGGTCTCGTCGGCGAAGGCCCACACCCGACGGTAGAGATCGACGAGCCCTGCCGCGGTCTCATCTTGGGTGGCGTACCAATCTGCCTGCGGGTCGCTCTCGTAGGTCGCTTCGGACACGACCTCCTCAGGGGTTGGCCAAGGTCGTCTGAAGGTCGGCCCGAAGTAGCCGACCTCTACGTTGAGACAGTGCTTGACGATGCCGAGCAGGTTCGTGCCCGTCGGTGTCCGGGGCAGCCGCAGGTCTCGCTCGCTGAGGCCGTCGAGCTTCCAAAGCATCGCTTCGCGGACTTCCTGTAGGTAGTGTCGCAACATCGTCTTGGGGTCATGGAGGTCCGTCATACCCTCAGTCTTGCTCACGACATACCGACAAGACCGCGGCCGCTCCATTCGAGGTCATGCGAACGCATCGCCCCCACCCTCGTGCACGAGAGTGGGGGCGACGTCGTGGGTGCGCGACCGGTCAGGCGCGGGCGCGGCGTGCGGCGAGAATCGTGCCACCGGCGCCGATGGTGAGCGCGAGACCGCCGGCTGCGAGGAGGGCACCGTGCTCGATGCCAGACGTGGAGCCGCCGCCGGTGGCCGCACCGCCCTCGGGCATGACCATGGTCTCCTCGTCGTCCCCGTCAGTGTCGCCTTCGTTCTCCGTGCCGACGCCGACGGGCGCGAAGTCTGTCGACCCGTTGGAGTAGCTGGTGTAGTTCTCGCAAGCGATGCCATCGTCGTCGGCGTCCAACCCATCCGGGTCGCTCGTGTCCGCGCGATAGTGAGCCTGGGCATCGGCCTGACTGTCAAAGTCGGCGCAGTTCTGGTCGTCTTGGGCGCTCGCGGGCCCAGCCATGACAATTGTGCCGGCGAGCATTAGGCCGCTGGCGGTAGTCCAGGTGAAAGTGCGGAATGTGCGCATAGAAGTTCTCCCCTTTGGTGGTCTCAAGAAGTGACACGCATTACGCTAACAGTTGACTGAAGACTACGCAGAGTTAGACTCGGGCGCCCCGGTTGCGATCTATTGGCTATGCGCATGTGAATGCGTCCAGGCCACATGCGCATTGCTAATCTCTGCTCCTTGAGCGGATGATCAGTCGTGCAGGAGACCTTTACGTGACCATGTTCTCGGACTGGGGGTGTCCTGGGTTAATCTCGAAGGTACACCGGCACGGCAACCTCTTGTTGGATGATGGGAGAAGACACACGTGAAGACTGGTCACCGCGGCCTACACCGAAGTGCCCGAGGGCGCCGCAGTGTCGCTCCCGTGGCCTACGGTGGTCTCGCGGTGGTTGGGGCATGGCTGCTTGGGTGGGCACTGTTGAATCAGCAGGGAGATCCGCCCACTCCCCAGGCAGGCAGCGGAACTCGGGCCGTGGTGCAAGCGGGCCCCCCGGGCGGCACTGCCCCACCGGAGTTGCGGCCTGCGCAGCAACCCGATGCCTCGCTCGCTACCGCCACGGCAGACCAGGAGGCAGCTGGTGAGCCTATGGCTGCGGCAGTGGACGGCGCCAAAAAGGGGGCACCGGACGTCCCAGCGCTACCGCGCTCGACGCCTGAGTCGGTCCACATCCCCGCAATCGAGGTCACTTCCTCGCTGCACCCCCTCGGTCTCAACGACGACGGCACGCTGGCCGTCCCATCAGGTGAACGCTACGACGAGGCTGCCTGGTACGACGGCTCGCCCACGCCTGGTGAGGTCGGCCCTGCGGTGATCGAGGGCCACGTCACCAGCCAGGGATCGACCCCGTCGGTGTTTTTCGAGTTGGGCGCCCTCCAGATCGGCGACACGGTCGAGGTCTCCAGGCAGGACGGTACGGTCGTGACCTTCGAGGTGTACGCGATCGATGACTTTGCCAAGGACGACTTCCCGACGACCGCGGTCTACGGCAACACCGACGGGGCTGAGCTGCGCTTGATCACGTGCGTCGGTGACTACGACACGCAGGCGCGGGCGCACGTGAGCAACCTTGTCGTGTTCGCCAGTATCACCGACGAACAGGCCTGAGCAGGATAAGAACAGCGCCCTCCCTCAAAGAGCGGCGAAGTAGTCGTCCCATCCTTGATGAGGCCTATTGGTGGCGGCCGCGTAGTCGCTGGGACTGTCGTGTGCTCCGGTGCGGATGCCTGCGTAGATCCCGGCGATCACCGAGCCGATGAACTCGCCGAGGGCGGCGACGCGATCCTCGCGGTAATCCTCGGGCGTCATTGAACGGTAGACAAGCTGCGTGCGGAACCTGCTATTGATGAGCTCGACCAACTGCGCTTGGGTTAGGGGCTGACCGTGGAGCCGGTAGGTGTGGCCGCTGTGCGCCGGCTGGGTCAGCATCCGTGCGTAGGCTTCGGCTAACTCCGGCCGTGTCGTGTAGCCGCACTTCGCCTCGCCGGCGCAGTTCGCCACTTCGCCCGCGGCCACGTACGCGTCGATACTCTGGATGTCGGGCTCGATGTAGATTCCGTTGCGTCCGATCACCCAGTCCATCCCGCTGTTGCGCACGTCGGCTTCGGTCTGCCGATTGCTCTGCACAACCGCAGAGAACGCCGTGCCCTCCTCTGCTCCCTGCACGCTGGTGTACACCACCTTCTTCACGCCGGCCGCTCGGGCAGCGTCCAGCACGTTGCGGTGCTGGCGGACACGCTCCTCCGGTTGCTCGTTGCCCGAGACCAGCAGCAGGGTCGCTACCCCTTTCAGGGATGCCGACACCTGGTTTGTGTCGGCGTAGTCACCCGGGCGGACCTCGATGTCCATCCCCTCGGCATGTTCGGGCGTGCGGGCCAGACCCACAATGGGTTGGGCAGTGTCCAGTCGTGCGAGCGCTTGCACGATGGCACTCCCGAGCTGGCCGGACACGGCGGTAACTGCAATGGTCATGGCGTCCTCCTGTGCGATCTGTCGTGCGTCGTCAGCCGCGTCCGCACGTTCAGCCCTTGACGGCACCGGCGGTGAGTGCGCCGACGATGTGTTTTTGTAGGAGCACGAATAGTACGAGTACCGGGGCGATCGCCATCACACTGCCAGCCGCGACGTACTGTGTGGTGATTTCGCCGGCTGAGGCTTGAAGGTTCACCACTCCGACGGATACGGGGTAGAGGTCGATGTCGTCGAGCAGGATGAATGGGATCGCGAATTGTGACCATGAGGTTACCGAGGCGAGGATCGCGGCCGATGCAATCCCGGGCCGTGCTGTGGGCAGCACCACCGACCACATGCCGCGAATTCGCGAGCATCCGTCGATAGCCGCGGACTCATCCAAGGATATGGGCATGGTGTCGAAGAACGTCTTCAGGAACCAGGTGATGAAGGGTGCCACGATCGCGATGTAGACCATCGTCAGGCCGACGTAGTTGTTGATCAGGTTCGTCTGGACGAATAGTCGGTAGACCGGCACCGCGATGATCAGGGGCGAGATGAGCTGTGCCGCCAGCAGGCTCCGGGTGTAGGGCCGTCGCCCTGCGAACACGAACCTGGACAGCGCGTATGCGGCGGGGACGGCGAGCACCAATGTGCCCGAGACGCTGAGGAAGACCAGCAGGATCGAGTTGAGTAAGTAGCGCCCCAGCGGGGAGGTGTCCAGAACGTCGGTGTAGTTGCTGAACAAGAACTGGTCGGGCAGTAGCCCTGGGGGCGACTCCAGCGTTTCTGCCGGGCTCTTCAGAGATAGCGAGAGCACCCAGAGCAGCGGGAAGGCGAAAATGATGATGAGAAAGATCTGTCCGATGTAGTACGGGATGTTCCCCGCTTTGCTGTATCGCATGTCAGTACACTCTCTCTTCGCGCTCGACAAGGCGCAGGTAGCAGAAGATCATCACCAGGTTGATCAGCATCAAGACGACGGCGGTGGCGGCCCCGCGTTCAGCATGGCGTCGTAGCCGGGTCCGATGAAGAAGGCTGGCTCGCCGTCGGCGTCGAACAGGTCTTGGCCCTGTGCCCAGTACTGCGGCCACAGTGTCGTGGTGACCGCGCCCTCGCTGCGTCCGGCCGGGAAGGTGAGGACCGCGTCGTTGTCCTGCAGTGTGGGGGGCGAGGCTGATCAGTTCGTCCCACGTCGCGGGCGGGCGGTCGATCAGGTCCCTGCGGTAGTAGAGCACGCGGACGTCGGTGGTGAACTGCAGGCCGCGTACGGAGTCCTGACCCCCGGTCATGACCTCTTGGAGGCTGGGGAACCAGTCGTCGAGTTGGATGCCCCACTCCTGCATCCGTTGGTCCAACGGCTGGGCGAAACGCGCCATCCGGCCAAAGACGTATCCGTCGACTTGAGACACGTCCGGCGCCCGCCCCTGCCGAGGCCTGCAACAGCAACTTGGCCATCGCCGCAGCGGTGTCGGCGCTGGTCACCAACGGATTAACCGAGATGGGCGAGTCGGCTTCAAAGGCGCGCAGCGAGTCCTTCAGGTATTCGACCCGTTTGGGGTCGCTGCTCTGCAACGAGTAGGAGGGGATCGCTTGCCAGCCGACGGTGCCGGGGTCTGAGCCGCTGCTGCACCTTCGGCACATGAGTGCGATCACGAGGCCAATGGCGATGCAGACCGTAGTCTCGTTCGATGACCGGCATGCAGGCGGCAGTGCTCACCGCCCACGGTGGGCCCGAGGTTCTTGAGATTCGAAGCGACTGGCCGCGGCCCTCGCCGGGCGCAGGCGAGGTGTTGGTGCGCGTGCACGCAGCCGCCGTGAACAACACCGACATTTGGACCCGCGAGGGCGCCTACGGAGCGCCTGGTGACCCGCGGGCGAGGGCGGGCTGGCGTGGTCCGGTCTCCTTCCCACGCGTCCAGGGAGGTGACATAGCCGGGGTGGTCGCGGAGGTCGGGCCCGGGGTTGATCGTGACCTGGTCGGGCGACGCGTGCTTGTCGATCCGGCGCTTTACCTCGACGAGGCACGGGACGCGCCGCCCGTGGGGCTCCTCGGCAGCGAGGCCGACGGTGGCTTCGCGGAATTCGTCGCCGTGGCGGTCGAGCAGGTCCACGACGTGACCGTTTCCCCGTTGTCGGACGACGAGCTGGCCGCGCTGCCGGTGGCCTACGGAACCGCCATGGGAATGCTGGAACGCGCAGCCGTCAGTCCCCGCGAAAGCGTCATCGTCACCGGCGCCTCCGGGGGTGTGGGTCTGGCGCTGGTCCAGCTCGCCTCAGCTCGAGGGGCAAACGTCATCGCACTCACGAGCGCAGACAAGGCCGATGACGTCATGGCTGCAGGTGCCCGACACACCATCAACCGCAGGACCGACAACATCGCAGAGCAGGTGCTGCGGCACGCACCCCAGGGTGTTGACGCCGTAGCCGACGTGGCCGGCGGACCGTTGGTTGCCCAGCTCATGCCGCTAATCCGCGACGACGGCCGCTGGGTGATCGCTGGAGCCGTGGCAGGCCCGGTGATCGATTTCGACCTCCGTCGGCTCTACCTGCACAACATCAGCTTGATCGGCTCCTCGATGCACACCCGCGACCACTTCGCCGCATTGGTGGACGCCGCCCGAAGCGGAGCGGTGAAACCCCTGATCTCCGCTTCCTATCCCCTGACCCAGATTGCGGACGCACAGCAACAGTTCGCCCGCGGCCGCCATGTAGGCAAGATCATCCTGACCGGGATCTGACCCTCGGGGCAGCCAATGCCTGCCGCCGCTCGTGTGTTGTCATGAGCCGAGGAGTCCGGCACGTGTCATCGTCGGAGACCGGCCAGCTCGTGATGGACGTGTGGCTGCGCCCCTTCGACGTCGTGGCCACCATACGTCGGGTTTTCTAGGCTGGTGCCCATGACTGTTCGGATCGAACGGCGATGTTGGCTCGGCTACCGGTGGCGCGGGCACGGTCTTGACGGCAGTGGGAACGGTGAGGTCCTCGACGATCTGCTCGTCCTAGGTCTGCAGGGCAGCCGCCAGTCCAACGGTGAGCACGCCTTGTCCCAGCGGGCCGCCAGCATCGACTCGACCCCGATCGAACGAGTCATCACGCCCGTTGGTCCGCTGGTATCCGTGTGGTCGGTCCGTGGTGCTCCGCACGCCCATCGCGCGGGCCAGCTCGACCTGGTCCGTGACGCTTTGGCCCCGCTGGAGTCCGACGACGGAGGGCCCAGTTTTGTTGAGGCCGTGCACGAAGTGACGGAAGTGATGAGAAGGGTCGTGACGAGTCCGACTCCCAAGGGCGACGTCAGCCGAGAGGTGACCGCCTCCGTGTCCTCCACACTGGTCCAGCACTGTGCACGTTGCCGGGCCCGGCATGTCCCGGACGCCTTGTTCCGAGCCGCCGGACGCCACGCGCAGCTCGTCATCGGGCCCGAGGAGAACCGCTCCACCATGCTCTACCCGCCGCCGCAGGTGAAGCAACACAAAGTCGACCACCCTCGTCGGCACCTGCTCGGGGCGTACTTCCGCGTGAACGGTCCCACCACCTGGACCCAGTACCGCGACTGGCAGGGGGCCGGCACTGCCGGAGTCGAGGAACTGTGGGAGGAACTGGCCGACCACCTGGTCACCGCGCAGATCGACGGGAAGCGGCTCGAGGTGCCGGACTTTCTGATGGATCGCGTACAGAATGCCGAGCCAGCACACGGCGTAGCGCTGGTACCTCCGAACGACCCCTACCTGCGCCACTGCGACCGGACGCTCCTCGTGCCGGAATCAACGCGCCGCACGAAGATATACAAGGCGCTCTCCGGTCCCGGGGCCCTGCTGGTGGCCGGCGAGGTCGCAGGCACATGGCGCTACCGCCGCTCGGCCGCCACGGTCAGCATCGAGGCATTCATCGAAATGCTCCCGGACCACAGGAAAGCCGTGGCCCGGGCCGTCTCCGCGATCGCCACCTCGACCGGGGATGAGGAACCCACCGTCACCTGGTCCTGACCTCGACATCGGTCACGCGGATGGTGGCCTCCGCTCTCGGGGGCTTCCAGATTCGGGTGTATCAGTAGCACTGGTCTGGGCTCCTAGCGATGTAACCGCCTCTCGGAATGTAGGGCCTCTAGGAATGTAGGAGTGACGAACCATGGGGATGGCAGTAGTGAGCATCGACCGTTCGATGACAGACGACGCCGGGGGAGGTGGTCATGCCGCCGGAGGCACGAAAAGCACACCAACGGTGGCGACGCCGACGTTCATGTCGACGGAGAGTCTGACATTCCCAGGCGTCAGCCTCATCTCCCTGGGTCTGGTGAGTATCTGGCAGAAGGCCGTTGGCCACGACGTCAGCAACCTCCAGATCGGCATGCTTGCCGGGATTCTCGGCTTAGTCCTCATTATCCAAGGATTCGTCATGACCACCAACGACGGCCGAAGGTGGCCGAACTGGTTCGGTCAGCTGGCGATCGGCATCATCAACACCGCGTTGTTGTATGGAGTGATGCTCGGCGTCGCGACCTCCTAAGCAGGAGCACATCACCGCTCAGCAGGAGCACGTAACCGTGGACTGGTGCCAATACGAATCGGGACAATGACCTCGAAGAGTAGCGAAGCGATGTATCCAGACGGGTTTAGCGCTTTGGCGGGCGAGGAAAGAAGTAGGCCGTTCGTTCCATGTATGCCCGGAAAGCCGGGCGCTCCTTCATCGATTCTTCGAGCAGTTTGGCGCCGGAGACGTTGCGCAAGAAGTGGGTCATGGCCAGCGGGGAGATCACCGCCCAGACCACCCCCCACGTCCCGGCCGACAGGGCGATGACGAAGATTCCCCACCAGACGCAGGCGTCACCGAAGTAGTTGGGGTGGCGGGTCCAACCCCACAGTCCTTGGTCCATCACCTGGCCCGTGTTCTCGGAGTCGGCCTTGAACTTCTTCAGCTGCGCATCGCCAACGGCCTCAAACGTCAACCCGACGCCCCAGAGGAGGACGCCCACGGCCAGGACGATCCACCACAGTCCGTCGGTCTGGGTGGCGGCGGCCGAGACTTGCAACGGAAGCGAGATGAGCCACTGCAAGGCGGCCTGCAGGCCGAACACCTTCAGCGCACCCGCCAACGGGGACAACCCCTCGGTCAGCTTCTCGTATCGCGGATCCTCGCCCTTTCCCCGTGATCGGCGGTAGATGTGAGAGGACAACCGCAACCCCCACGCGCAGACGAACACCGCGAGCAGCAGACGTCGGCCGCCGTCGCCAGTGCCGACGGCCAGGGCAATGAGACTGACGACGGCAAACCCTGCGCCCCAGACGACATCGACTACCGCCCACGTGCCGACCCGCCGAGACCACACCCAGGTCAGCAGTTGCAGCCCCATGACACCGAGCAGCGACGAGATACTGACGACAAAGAAGTTCGACCAGTCCATCAGTGATCCTGCTCCGTGTTGGGGACGCTGACCGCAGACCAGCTCGTGGGTCGTTCCGGGGGCAGTCCGCTGCGGCCATTGTCCAGGGCCCGGCACAACAGGATCTGGTCGACGCCCATCCGACCCTGTTCGAAGGTCAGTGCGCCCCCGGCGAGATACAGCTCCCAGACGCGGCATACCTCCTCGCCCACCAGCGCGACCAGCTGCTCGCGCTTGGCGTAGAAGCGCTGCTCCCACGCGCGCACCGTCCACACGTAGTGCTCACGCATCGCGTGCACGTCGCGCACTTCCAAACCCCCACGTTCCAGCAACGCGATGGTCTTGCCCAGTGGGCGCATACTCATGTCCGGAGCGATGAACGACTCGATGAACGGGCCGCCGCCGGGATGTTTGCCGGGTCGGGACATGGCCTGAATGAGCACCCTCGCCCCGGGCGCGGCCAAGCGGTGCAACGTCGTGGCGTAGGTCGGGTAGTTGACGTCTCCGACGTGTTCACCCATCTCGATGGAGACCACGGCGTCGAACGGGGCGTCGTTGATCTCCCGGTAATCCTGGAGGCGCACCTCGAGGAGGTCCGCCACCCCCTGCTCGATGGCCCTGGCCTGCACGAAGGCCTGCTGCTCCTCGCTGATGGTCACGGCCAGCACGCGGGCGCCGTAGTGGCGTGCGGCGTGCAGCGACAGGGAGCCCCAGCCGCAGCCGATATCGACCAGCCGCATTCCCTCGCGGGCATCCAGGCCGACCTTGTGGCAGATCAGGTCCAGCTTGTCGCGTTGTCCGTCCTCCAGGGTGTACGCGGGGGTTTCGAGCCCGGCAAAGAGGTCCACGGTGGGATCGGTCACGTAGGCGCTGGAGTAGGCCATGTGCTCGTCCAGGATGGTCTCGTAGAACGCGTTGGACAGGTCGTAGTGGAAGCTGATGGCCGAGGAGTCGCGGCGCAGTGAGTGCAGCCGGCCACCCAGTTGCGCCTGCGTTTTCGGTGCGGGCAGCGGCGGCCCGAGCGCGCCGAGTTCGCGGGCGAGACGGGCCCCCTTGGCCAGCAGAGCAGGGGAGGGGCGCAGGGTCCTCACCGAGCGCTCAGCGAGGATCTGCCGCACCCGGCGCAACGCCAGCCCAACGTCGCCGTCGACGTCGATCTCGCCCATCACGTAGGCCTGGGCGGCGCCCAGCTCACCTGGGTGCCAGAGCAGTCGACGCAGGGCATCGGCTGAACGCAGACGCAGCACGGGGGCGTCGACCGGACCGGCACTGCTGCCGTCCCAGGTGATCAGGTGCACCGGCAGCTCACCTCCGGTCAACGGGCTGAGCAGGTCGGCGAGCTTTGCGGCAACGGTCACAGCGACAGGGTAGGCGCACCCGACGGGTGAGCCCTGACAGACCCCCGAGCGCGCCCTACGCCCACGCACCGTCGGCCTCACGGCCGGATCGATGGACCTGCCTGTTCGGTTGACGTGGCTGGCCTCGGACCGGTGACGCAGCGGGCACAACGATCGGGGAGTGGCGCGGACTACAGTGCTCAGGTGACAACGCCCGATCAGCCGACGGCCCCGCAGGTCGCGGCGAGCAAACTGGCGGCGGCTCTGGTGGGCATCGAGGCCTTGGTCATCTCCGGATTCGCCGTGTTCTACGCCTTTGAGCTGATGATCGGGGAAGGCAGCGACCCTGTGGTCGTGATCATGTCGATCGTCACCATGCTCGTGTTTGTGATCGGACTGGCCTACGTCAGTGCCGGGCTCTGGGTCAGACACCCCCGCTCGCAGGCCCCAGCTATGGCCTTCAACGGCTTGATGATCCCGTTGGGCTTGGCGATGTTCCAGTTTGCCCCGACCGTCGTGGCGGCGAGCGTCCTGCTGGCCGGCATCGTCGTGATCATCGCGGCGTTCAGGATGGGCCAGCTGGACTAGCAGGGTCTGGGCATCGACGCAGGAGTCTGCGGAGCGTATCCCCCGGTGCGGGATGTGAATATCAGTCGAATGTGGTGTGTCACAAAAGAATTGCTGAGATATAGCCAGACGGCGGTTTAGAGAATGACGATGGGTTGTCCACAAGAAGTGGGCGGGGGAGTGCAAAAAGGGGGTCAGAAGGACTATCTTTCCCACCAGTACATTCTGCTTCGGCGGCCGACGGCGCGCCGTGCACCTCGTGACAGGTGCTGATTGACGATGAAATGAGGGCCCCTGGCGTGTCCGCTGCGACTTTGGCATCCCTGGAGCAAGACGTCCGAGAGCTGATTCGTCGTCGCAGGTTGGATCCGGTCCGCGACGACGTGGCCGTGCGTGCGGTCATCGGCGAGGCCGTCGCGGAGTACGACGAGCGGGCACTGATCGGCGGGCTCCCAGCCGTGGGGGACGCCGTGGAGATGCAACGTCTCCTGTTGGATTCCGTCGCTGGCTACGGCCCGTTGCAGCCCTATCTCGATGACCCGAACGTGGAAGAGATTTGGATCAACGAACCATCTCGCGTGTTCGTTGCCCGGCACGGTCGGTCCGAACTGACCCCGACCTTCCTGACCGAGCAGCAGGTCCAGGACCTGGTCGAGCGGATGCTGCGCACCTCGGGCAGGCGAGTGGACCTGAGCTCTCCGTTCGTTGATGCGTCACTGCCCGATGGGTCGCGGCTGCACGTCGCCATTCCCGACATCACGCGCCGTCATTACGCAGTGAATATCCGCAAGTTCGTCGTGGCGGCCGACGACATGGATGACCTCGTCACGCTGGGGACCATCACGGCGCAAGCCGGTCGGTTCCTCAGTGCTGCCGTAGCCAGCGGGTTGAACATCTTGGTCGCCGGTGGCACCCAGGCTGGCAAGACCACGATGCTGAACTGCTTGGCGGCCGCCATCCCGCAGCAGGAGCGCGTCATCACCGCTGAAGAGGTCTTCGAGCTGAAGATCCCGTTGCGCGACGTTGCCGGGCTGCAGTGCAGACAGTCCAGCTTGGAGGGCACCGGCGAGATTCCGTTGCGCCGACTGGTCAAAGAGGCACTACGAATGCGCCCCTCCCGGATCCTGGTGGGGGAGGTGCGTGAGTCAGAGAGCCTCGACCTGCTGATCGCTTTGAACTCCGGACTTCCGGGGATGTGCACGATTCACGCGAATAGTGCCCGAGAGGCGATCACCAAGATGTGCACCTTGCCGCTCTTGGCCGGGCCGAACGTGAGCAGCAGTTTCGTGGTCCCTACCGTGGCCAGCTCGATCGATATCGTGATCCACGTCGCGCTGCAGGCCGACGGACATCGGCGTGTGCAAGAGATCGTCGCCTTGCCAGGTCGAGCCGAGGCAGAGGTCATCGAAGTGGCGGATCTATTCACCCGGCAGCGTGGGGATCTCGTTCGTGGGCAGGGATATCCCCCTCGCGAAGAGCGCTTCGAGCGTGCTGGTTACGACCTGGCTGAGCTGTTGGGCGATCTGTGATGGCAGGCATTCTGCTGGGGCTGACGTTTGGTCTGGGACTCGCCTGCATCTGGTGGTCCTGGTGGCCGAGGCCCGAGCGGGTGGCAATGTCACCGACCCAACCGTCGTTCATCCGGTCCCTGACCGATGAGATCGCCTTGTCGGGGGTGCGCGGCCTCACGCCCAGAGCGCTCCTGAGCGTGTCGTCCGTCCTGGGTCTGGTGATGGTGATCTTGGCGTATGCCGTGACCACCGTTCCGGCGATTGCCGTCGCGTTTGCGGTCATGGCGGGATATCTCCCGATCGCCTACATCAAGATGCGGGCCCGTGCTCGACGGGCCGCGCTTCGTGACGTCTGGCCGGACGTCGTGGACCATGTCTCCTCTGCGGTCCGCGCCGGCTTGGCCCTGCCGGAGGCTCTGGTGCAGTTGGCGGAACGGGGACCGGAGGAGCTGAGACCGGCGTTTGCGCTGTTCGCCGACGACTACCGGGCCACCGGACGCTTTTCCGATTCGCTGGATGCCCTGAAGGAGCGCCTGGCCGACCCGGTGGCAGACCGGCTGATCGAGGCTTTGCGCATTGCTCGTCAGGTGGGTGGTAGCGACCTGGGTCGCGTGCTGAGGGCGCTGTCGCAGTTCCTGCGGGAGGATGCTCGCTCGCGTGCGGAGCTGGAAGCGCGGCAGAGCTGGACGGTCAACGCTGCTCGCCTGGCGTTGGCGGCCCCGTGGCTGGTGCTGGTCATGATGGCCTTTCGGGACTCGGCGCTCTTGGCCTATCGGGAACCGGTCGGCGTCCTCATCTTGGCCGTGGGGGCAGCACTGTCGCTGGTGGCCTACCGGCTGATGATTCATCTGGGTCGGTTGCCCGAAGAACAGCGGGTCCTGCGATGAGTGACGTCTTCTCGTGGTCGGGAGCTTTCTTCGGTGCCACCTTCGCCCTGGGTGTGTACCTCATCGTGCGCGGAGTGCCCATGGCCCGCGGGATCGACCTCAGTGCACGCATCGAGCCCTACCTCGATCGTGTGCCCCGGCGGTCGCGCCTGCTCTATCAAGAGCGGGCCGAGGTTCGCTTCGGTGAGGTGGTCAATCCGATCACCACCAACCTGGCTGGCCGACTCGACCGGTTCTTGGGGGGCACCGAATCCGTCCACAGCCGCCTGCTCCGAGCCAACGCGGCCGAAGATGTGGAGGGTTTCCGGATCCAACAGGTCCTGTGGGCGATCGCAGGCGCTGTGCTCATGGCCGCTGTCGCGTCGCTGTTGTGGTGGGTGCGCGGCGCCCCCCTGCCCGCGCTAGCCATTGTCGTCGGGTGTGCAGCCATCGGTGGGGCGATGGCCCGCGATGCCATGTTGACTCGGGCCGCCGAGCGTCGCGAACGGCGCATCATGGCCGAGTTTCCCGCGTTGGCGGAGTTGCTGGCCTTATCGGTGACGGCGGGGGAGGGAACCACTCAGGCGCTCGAGCGGGTGAGCCGACTGTCCAAGGGCGAACTGTCGACGGAACTGGACATCGCACTGTCCTCCGCCCGCACCGGAACGTCGTTGCCGACGGCACTGGAAGGCATCAGCGAACGAACCGGTCTGGCGCCGCTCTCGCGCTTCGTCGATGGGGTGGTCGTGGCAATCCAACGTGGCACGCCACTGGGCGAGGTGCTTCGCGCCCAAGCCCAAGATGCCCGCGAGTCGGCCCGGCAGGCTCTGATCGAAGAAGGCGGCAAGCGAGAGATCGCCATGATGATTCCGGTCGTCTTCCTCGTCCTGCCGATCACCGTCGTCTTTGCGGCCTACCCAGGCCTTGCGTTGCTCAAGTTTGCCGTATGACACCGAGATATCCCGTGCAGGACCCACCATTAGGAGAGCAGCATGACCACCCTCGAAAGAGCACAGCGCCGCCTGTTTTCGGCTGCGAGCACGATGCAGGCTCGGGTCGCGTCGTGGGCGCACGACCGTGAACGCGGAGATGTCCCGGGATGGGTGATGATCACGGTGATGACCGCTGGTCTCGTCATCGCTCTGAGCCTGGTGGCGAGGCCGCTGTTGGAAAGCGTCTTCAGCAACGCAGTGAACTCGGTCGTCGGTACGTGAGCAAGGGGGCGTCGGCCCCCGAGCGCGGAGCGGCAGTGGCCGAGTTCGCTCTGGTTGCGGCGCTGGTCTCACTGCTGTTCGCGTCCGTGGTGCAGTTGGGTTACGCCCTACACGTGCACAACACCGCAACGGCCCACGTCATCGAAGGTGCCCGCGAGGGTGCTCGTCTCGGGAACACCCCCGAACAGGGAGCTGCCCGCGCACGGGACCTCCTCGGGACGACCCTGCCAGGCACGTACGGCACGTCGATACGTGCGACGCGTACGAGCGTGGGTGGAGTCGAGGTGGTCGAAGTCACCGCCACCCTCCCGGTGCCGTTGCTCGGTCCCCTCGGACCGCCGGGTGCGATGAGTGTGACGGGCCAAGCCTTCGCTGAGGACCAATGATGGATCGGCGCTCCGACCGTGGCTCCATGATCATCGAGGTGCTGTTCCTGATGGTGCTCGTGATGCTGCCGTTGTTCTATCTGGTGGGGACGCTAGGGCGACTGCAGGCGGGGGCGTATGCCGCATCCGCCGCGGCGCGCGAGGCCGGCCGGGCATACGTCACGGCTGCGACCGACGAGTCAGGCCCAGGCCGCAGCGTCGCGGCAGCGAACCTGGTCTTCGACGCCCACGGTTTCGACAGTGGCGAGGGCAGTATTGCGATCTCGTGCGCCGCGCTTCCGTGTCTCGCCCCCGGGGGGCAGATTGAGGTCACCTCCGTGGTTCGGGTGGATATCCCGCTGGTCCCGGACTTCATGTCCGGTGCGGTGCCGACGGCCATATCGATGACCTCGACGCACGTCGAGCCCGTCGACGCCTTCAGGGCGGGGTGACGATGCCTCCTCAGCTGGGAGAAGGGGATGAGGGCGGCATCAGCGTGCTGGTGATCGGCATGATGTCCATCGCGCTGCTGCTCGTTCTCGGCGTGGTGGCCGCGACCTCCATCCAGCTCAGTCGGATTCACCTGCTCGACGCAGCGGATGCGGCGGCCCTCGACGCCGCTGATTCAGTGGCCGAGGAAACGGTCTATGGCAGCGGCGTCGGTGACGGTGTGCCGCTCACCAGTGTGGGCGTGGCTGAGGCGGCGGCCACGCACCTGGCCGGCCGGGAGCGACCTGCTCGGATCAGTTCGTGGACGATCGCAGCCGGCACGGGCAGCCCGGAGGGCCGCACTGCCGTCGTCCGAGTGCAGGGCCAGGCCTCTATCCCGGTGATCAGCCAGGCGCTCACCGTGTTCGGTAGCTCGGTGTCGATCACTGTGGAATCCAGCGCCCGATCCGACCTCGACTGAAGCGCTGCGCCGCGTGGCTAGCCGGTGGTGGTTGACGGGTCGCGACCCAGCAACGCAACCAGGCGGTCCAAGGGCGGTGCATCGCCCGCGACGGCCCGGCTCGCCGCAAACGGGGAGCGCTCCGCCGGGACCTGGCTCATCATGCCCTCGCTGAACTGTAGGGCCTCAGCCACTGCTGCGTCGTCGAACGTGACCTCCTGGCCGGTCGAGTGGGCGACGTCCCAACCGTGGACGATGGTCTCGACCAGACAGAGGCGCGCAGCCACCGCTCCCGGGACCGGTCCGAACCCTACGATGACCGTCTGGGTCAGGACGGCAGGATCAGCCAAGGCGTCCAGGACGACGCGCCCGGCGTGGCCATACTCGGTGGCCAACTGATCATTTGGGGTCTCGGCATACTCCGGGCGCCCAGGCGAGGGCTGCGCAGATAGCACCGAGGCGGTCAGCGCGCAGCTGCCGACGAGATGTTCCGCGAGTTGGCGGACGGTCCAGTCATCGCACACCGAAGGCTGGGCCCAATCGTCGTTCGCAACGCTGCCCAGGATGCGCTCGGTGCTCACCAGCGTGGTCTGAAGGTGCTCGCGAATGTTGCTCATGTCCCTATGATCCACGTTCGACGCTCCACGCTGTCCCATCGGCGCAAGCTCACGGCCTTCATCGGTGGCTCGTGCCCCGACCGTGCGTGCGCGCGCAGCACTGCCACAGCGTCCGGGATCATCTCCGGCTTCAGCCGGCCAGCCAAGGTCACGTGCGGAACCCACTGACCAGGTTGCAGATAGTCCGACTGGCCGGGGCAGCCATCCATCGCCGCAGCGACGGCCGCGTGCAGGTGCAACAGTGGCGCCGTCATGATGACCATCTGGGCCAACACCACACGACTTCCGCCGAGCAGGACGAGCGGTCCCAGGGTCACGGGCAACGGCAAGGCGTCGACCGTGCTTTTCAATCGGCTTTCGACGGTCTCGTCGATGTCATCGGCTACCCCCACCGTGACGTGTGGCGCGTTGCTGGGTGAGGTGTGATCGGCTTGGCTGGGCAGCCCGGCCTCGGCCAACGCGGCCCATTGTGTGCGCACGGCGGCGTCAGCGGCACCATCGAGGACGAGTTCGACCGACTGCACCATGGCGCGGACTTAGTTCAGCGGGACGAACTTGAAGGCCTCGACGAGCCGTCCTTCGGGGAGCTCGAACCGCGCAGCCGTCTGACCCATCCAGTTCCCCAGGAACGTCTCGAGCTCGACACGGTGCCCGGTCTGGCTCGAATGGTGACGCAGCGCGCTGACTTTGGCCTCGAAGGTGTCGGTCACGTCCACCGGGTGATCGGCGGTGGGGTGGGCCATCAGCCAGATCTCCCCGACGTGCCAGAAGTCCGAACCCAGCTCGGGCCAGGCAAACGGATTCTCGGCCGCCGGATAGCACGCCCGCACCGTCGCTTCACCGGCGGCCAGGTGATCGGGATGAGACGCCATGATCCGGTCATACCACCGCTCGGGCGACTGACAGAGCACCCGTTGCGGACGCACCTGTCGGATCACCTGCACGATGTCGCGCTGGAGGTCGAAACTCGGCTCCAGCCACCCGTCGCGATAGCCGGTGAGGAAGCGCACATCGGTGACCCCCAGCTCGGCGCTCGCAGCCCGCTGTTCGCGTTCCCGCAGGTCCGACAGGTTCGAGATGTCGGCGTCCGGACGGGCCCCTTGCTCGCCGTGGGTCAGACACAGCAGCGTCACCTGTATGCCGGCGCGTACCCAGCCCGCGATGGTGCCCGCCGCGCCGAAGTCGGCATCGTCGGGATGAGCCGCCACCACCAGGGCACGTTCGACGTCACGGTCAGGACGGGGTTCAGGGCTCACGAGCCACACAGTATGCCGATCAGAACCCCACCATGGCGGTGGGTGCGAGGGCCAGGAGCCTCGGCAGGTGTGGACCGACAGGTGCCGTGTGGGCGGGGTGGGTCGATCGGCGGTGCCTCAGGAGACAATGACGCCCATGACCTCACCGCTGACCGAACGGACCTTCGCGGGCGTGCTCTTCGACAACGACGGCACCCTGACCGACTCGACCGCAGCGGTGCGGCGCTCATGGACGGACTGGGCGCGGGAGCACGACCTCGACCCGGCCGCTCTCCTGGGGTTCCACGGCGTTCCGGCTGCGGCGATCGTCGCGCAGGTGTTGCCCGAGGGCGACCAGGACCGAGCGCTGGCTCGCATCGTGGAGCTGGAAGAAGGGGACACACAGGGGGTGGTCGCACTGCCCGGCGCCGACAGCGCGCTGCGGGAGGTGGGCTCACGTGGGGCCATCGCCACCTCAGCGACCCGCCAACTGGCGACGCTGCGGCTGAACGCGGCCGGCCTCGATATCCCCGAGGTGATGGTCACGGTCGATGACATCACGCACGGCAAGCCCGATCCAGAGCCGTATCTGCTGGCGGCGCATTACCTCGGGGCTGACCCGAGTCAGTGCCTCGTCGTGGAGGACGCGCCCAGTGGCCTGGCGTCGGCGAAAGCGGCCGGCTGCGCCACCCTTGCGCTGCTCACTACCACCCCTGCTGAAGACCTGAGCGCCGACCTGACCGTCCCCGACCTGTCCCACATCAGGTTCCTCAGCGACGCCGACGGCGTGCGGATTGCCATGCGATAAGGGACATATGGAGCAAGTTACGTTACCGTAGGTTACGCAAGCGAAACCTACGTTGCCGAAAGTTACGCGACCGTAGGTTTACATCATATCTCCTCTAGGAGGCCGCAGTGGCTCCCAAAGCACGTCCCGTGATCATTCAAGGTGGCATGGGAGTTGCCGTCTCGTCCTGGCAGCTCGCCCGCGAAGTCTCCATGCGCGGCCAGATGGGCGTCGTGTCCGGCACCGCGATGGACGCAGTCCTGTCCCGTCGACTGCAGGACGGCGACGATGGGGGACATATGCGCCGCGCCCTCGCGGCCTTTCCGTCCCCAGCCATGGCCCAGCGGGTCCAGGACAAGTACTTCATCGAGGGCGGCAAGGACCCGGACGCCCCCTATAAGCCGCTGCCCAAGCTCACCATCGACACCAGCCGAGCGGTCCAAGAACTGGCGGTCGTCGGGAACTTCGCCGAGGTATGGCTGGCCAAGGAGGGCCACGACGGCGTCGTCGGCATCAACTGCCTGGAGAAGCTCCAAATGGCTACACCCACCGCGCTACTGGGAGCCTCGCTCGCCGGCGCCGACTACGTGATCATGGGGGCCGGCATACCCCGTGACATCCCGCAGTTGCTGACCGACCTGGCGGCGGGCCGCGAGGGCAAGATCGTGGCCGACGTGGCTGGCGGATCGATGACGCGCTATATCGGCGTCGATCCGGTCGAGCTGCTCGGTGAGGAGCTGCCGACCATCGAACGGCCGGACTTCCTGGCCATCGTCTCGGCCGATGCGCTGGCGAACTATCTCTATCGGGACGAGAGCATCCGGCCCGACGGGTTCGTCGTCGAGGGCCCCTCGGCCGGTGGGCACAGTGCTCCGCCGCGCGGACGCATGCAGCTCGATGAAGCCGGTGAGCCGATCTATGGTGCTCGCGACATCGTCAACCTGCAGAAGATGGCCGATCTGTCGTTGCCGTTCTGGTTGGCCGGTGCCTACGGCACGCCGGACAAGGTGGCCGAGGCGCTCGCCGACGGTGCGGCTGGGGTTCAGGTCGGCACGCTGTTCGCGTTGTCCCTGGACAGCGGCTTGGAGAGTGAGACCAGAGCGCAGATGATCGAGGATCTGCGGGCCGGGGACCTGTCGGTGCGCAACGACCCGCGCGCCAGCCCCACCGGCTTCCCGTTCAAGGTTGCCTCGCTCCAGGGCACCCAGAGCGAAGTCTCGGTGTATGAGGCCCGGCCGAGGTTGTGTGACCTGTCCTACCTGCGCTCGGCATACGAAAAGGAGGACGGCGAGGTCGGCTACCGCTGCCCCTCCGAGCCAGTCCACATGTATTTGAAGAAGGGCGGCTCCCAGGAAGCGACCGAGGGCCGCAAGTGCCTGTGCAACGGGCTGATGGCCAATATCGGTCTGGGGCAGAAGCGCAAGGACGGGTATGCCGAAACGCGGATCGTGACCCTCGGCCAGGACCTTGGCGGGGCGAACCTGCTGATCCAGCAGCATCCGCGAGGGTGGAGCGCGAAAGCCGCCGTCGATTGGCTGACCTCACAGATCCCGCCGGTGGCCCCACAGACCGCCGACTCCGGCGAAGCGCTCTCGGTGGCCTGAAGCGCCCCTCGTCGTGCCCTAGGCCCGGCGCCGCTGCCGTAGGCTGCCCAGGTGGCTGTTGACTTCGATTCCGACATCAAGAACCTTCGCGCAACCATGGCGACGGTGCGTGAAGTCACGGACCTGAGCAGTCTGCAGACCCAGCTCACCGACCTGGAAGCGCAGGCCTCGGTGCCCAACCTGTGGGATGACGTGGAGCACGCGCAGCAGGTGACGTCAAAGATGTCGCGGCTCAAGGCCGAGCATGACCGAGTGACGAGCATGGACGACCGGATCGATGAGCTCGAGGTGTTGGTGCAGCTGGGCGTCGAGGAAGCTGACGAGGCGACCATGCTCGAGGCCGAGCGGGACCTCGCCTCGCTCCGGAAGGCCGTCGCCTCACTGGAGGTGCGGACCCTGATGAACGGCGAATACGACAAACGCGAAGCCGTCGTCACGATCCGCTCCGGTGCTGGTGGTGTCGACGCGGCGGACTTCGCCGAGATGCTCATGCGGATGTATCTGCGCTGGGCCGAGCGGCACGACTATCCAACCTCGGTGTTGGACACCTCCTACGCCGAGGAGGCGGGTCTGAAGTCGGCCACCTTCGAGGTCAAGGTGCCCTACGCCTACGGCACGCTCAGCGTCGAGGCCGGCACCCATCGCCTCGTGCGGATCAGCCCCTTCGACAACCAGGGGCGCCGCCAGACGAGCTTCGCGGCGGTCGAGGTTGTCCCGCTGATCGAATCCACCGATCACATTGAGATCCCTGAAGCGGACCTCAAAGTCGATGTATTCCGTTCCTCGGGCCCTGGCGGTCAGTCGGTGAACACGACAGACTCGGCCGTCCGGATGACGCACATTCCGACCGGCGTGGTCGTATCGATGCAAAACGAGAAGTCGCAGATCCAAAACCGGGCCGCCGCACTACGGGTATTACAGTCGAGATTGCTCTTGCTGAAAAAGTCCGAAGAGGATGCGGCTAAGAAGGAAATGGCTGGAGACATCAAAGCTTCGTGGGGTGATCAAATGAGGTCGTATGTGCTGCACCCTTATCAAATGGTGAAGGATTTGCGCACGAACTATGAGGTCGGTAGCACAAGTTCCGTGCTAGATGGGGATATCGATGCGTTCGTGGAGGCCGGCATTCGGTGGAAGCGATCGGCTGATCGCGCTGCAGACTAAGCGCAACGCCGACACGGCTAAGGCTGCACGAATCACGGCTTCGACGCGCGTAGCCTTGACCCCGGACTCAGACGAGTCGGCCGCGATGATTCATCGAGGCCCCTGGTGTGCCGATCAGAGAAACTCGTGCCAATGATTGCTTTCGAAGAAGTGAGCGTGCGCTACGCCAAGGGTGACCCCTGGGCGCTGGACAACATCTGCACCGAAATTCGTCGAGGAGAGTTCGTGTTCGTGGTCGGCGCCTCCGGCTCGGGTAAGTCCACGTTGCTGCGACTCATCATCATGGAGAAGCGCGCCACCGCCGGGCGGGTCCGGGTAGCCGGGCACGATCTGTCCCGGATGCCGCACCGCAAAGTGCCGACATTGCGCCGAGGGGTCGGCACCGTGTTCCAGGACTTTCGGCTGCTTGCCGGCAAGAACGTGTATCAGAACGTGGCCTATGTGTTGCAGGTGTTAGGGACCAAGCGGCACGAGATCCGGCATACCGTCCCGGAGACCTTGGAGCTGGTCGGACTCGCCAACAAGGCGAAGCGACTTCCGCACGAGCTCTCTGGTGGCGAGCAGCAGCGCGTGGCCATCGCGCGCGCCATGGTCAACAAGCCGGCGATCTTGTTGGCCGACGAGCCGACCGGCAACCTGGACCCGACCACCAGCGGCGAGATCGTGGCCATCCTGGACCGGATCAACCGCACGGGGACCACGGTGGTGATGGCGACCCACGACACACACATCGTCGACACCTTCCGCAAACGCGTCGTCCAGCTGCGCGACGGGGTCATCGTGCGGGACCAGGCCGACGGCGAGTACGCCCCGATCGACATGGAAGGGGTGGGGGCGCATTGAGACCGGCCTTCCTGCTCGGTGAGGTCGGCAACGGCCTGCGCCGGAACACCTCGATGTTCGTCTCCGTCGTGCTGGTCACGATGGTCTCCTTGTTCTTCCTCGGCAGTGGGCTGCTGGCCCAACAACAGGTCGACACGGCCAAGGGCTACTGGTATGACCGCGTGCAGGTCTCGATCTATCTCTGCACCTCGGACAGCGTGGACGTCGCGTCGTGTGCCGGTGGCGGCGTGAGCGCTGCGCAGCGAGATCAACTGCGCAGCGACCTCGATGGGCTGAGCCCGCTGGTGGAGCAATACTGGTTCGAGTCCAACGAGCAGGCCTACGACCGGTTCCGCGACCAGTTCCGGAACTCAGCGGTGCTGGACAACATCCCGAAGGAGTCGATCCCGGAGAGCTTCCGGGTTCAGCTGTCCGATCCGCAGAAGTACGACGTGGTCTCCAGCGCCTTCGAAGGGGCCCCCGGGGTCGAAAGCGTCGAAGATCAGCGTGAGCTGATCGACAAGCTCTTCGCCTTCCTCAACGTCGTCTCGCTGGCCTCCGTTGCCCTAGCCGTCGCGATGGTGGTCTGCGCCGTGTTGCTGATCAGCACGACGATCCGGCTGACCGCGTGGTCGCGGCGGCGGGAGACCGGCATCATGCGACTGGTCGGCGCGTCGTCCTTCACCATCCATGCCCCGTTCATCGCGGAGACGGTGATCGCCACCCTGCTGGGGGCCGGGTTGGCAATCGGACTGTTATACGCGATGGTCGAGTTCGGGGTGTCCGGGTTCTTGTCCGAGCTGCTGGCCGGCGACAGCGGGCTGGTGGCCCTGGTCGGGGCGGCCGACGTCTGGTTCATCGCCCCGATCCTGCTCGGCGGCGCGGTTGTGCTCGCCACAGGGACGTCCTGGCTGGCGCTTCGACGATACGTTCGAGTCTGAGACGGATGGGTAGGCACGCGGTGAACAAGGGATCCCGACGGCTTAGCGGCACCATGGTGCTGGCCTTGAGCTTCAGTGTGGCGTTTGCCTCTCCTGCGCTGGCGCTGGACGACATCCGCGATCGGATGGATGAGGTCGAGCAGCAGCAGGACGAGGCGAAACAGGATCGCGACGCGGTCGACGGGCAGATCGATGACCTCGGGGGAGATCTGGACGACACGACGGTCGAGTTGGTGGCGGCGGACAAGCGGTTGAAAGCCACTGACGCGGCCGTGGCGCAGGCAGAGCTGGACCTGGCGGCGGCCCGGACCGAGTTGCAGGATGCCGAGGACGAAGCGGAGCGGATCGACACCGAACTGGCGTTGGCCTACGCGAACGAGGAAAAGATCGAGGCCTCGTTGCAGACCAACGCCGACGAGCAGGAGGCAAGCAAAGTCGCCGTGGGGGCCATCGCCCGTGAGAGCTATAAGAACGGCGGGGTCGGTAACCTCGCGTTGACCCTGGATGCGCTGTCCGGTGATGGCGACGCCGTCGAGGACATGGCTATGGCCAGGACCGTGTTGCGCGTCCAGGACAACACCATCGAACGACTATCCACGCAGCAGGCCCAGGAAGTCGCCGAGCAAGATCGGCTAGCGGGTGTGCGGCGCGACATCGCCATGCTGTTGGCTCAAGCCGAAGCCAATGTGATCCGCAAGGAAGCTGCCCGCGACGACGCCACGGAGACCGCGCGGGAAGTGCAACGCCTGCAGGACCAGCAGCGCGAGGACAAGGCCGCGCTCGAGACGCAAAAGGCATCCTTCGAAAAGCAGTTGGCTAAGGCGGAGGGGGAGTCCGATGATCTCGAGGCCGACCTGGCCGCATTAGCGCAGGAGAAGCACGGCCTGAAGGTCGAAGAAGAGGCCGAGAAGCAGCGCATCGCTCGGGAGCAGGCCCGACGTCGAGCCGAAGCGGAGGAGAAGGCTCGCCAAGAGGCGGCGGCCCAAGCCAAGGCGCAGGCGCAGGCCGAAGCTGAAGCTGAAGCCGAACGCAAAGCCCAAGAGCGAGCCGAGGCGCAGGCACGCGCCAACTCGTCCCGGGACAACGCGCCCAAAGCCGCTCCGGCACCCAAGCCTGCCCAAGCACCCAAGCCTGCTCCCGCACCCAAGCCTGCCCCCGCCCCGAAGCCGGCACCCGCCCCCGCTCCGCCCTCGACCGGCTATCTCTCGCGGCCGAGTCCGGCCGCGATCACCAGTTCATTTGGCTACCGCCTTCATCCGGTCCTGAAGATTCAGCGGCTGCACGCCGGTCTCGACTACGGCGGCGCCTGCGGCTCCCCGATTCTCGCGGCGGCGAACGGCACGGTCGTCAGCACGCCGGTGACGGCGAGTAGTGGCAAGAAGATCGTCATCGACCATGGCGTCCAACGCGGAGTGAACCTGGTCACCACCTATGCCCACATGTCCGGGTACGCCGTGAGGTCGGGTCCGGTCAAGCGTGGCCAGGTCATCGGTTACGTCGGCACGACCGGTCTCTCCACAGCGTGTCACCTCCACTTCGAGACCCGAGAGAACGGCATACCGGTCGATCCGAAGACGTGGCTGTAGGCTGACCTGTTGGCCCGGTCGCAACCGCAGCGACCCGGCGCGGAGGTAAGGAAGGGTCATGGCCAAGGAAAAGGGCGAGCGTCTGGTCGCCAGCAATAAGCGCGCGCGCTACGAGTTCCACATTGAGGATGTCGTGGAGGCCGGGTTGGTGCTGACCGGGACCGAAGTGAAGTCGCTCAGAGAAGGACGCGCGACGCTCGTGGACGGCTACTGCACGGACTATCGCGGCGAGCTCTATCTGGAGAATGTGCACATCCCGGAATACCTGCAGGGAACGTGGACCAATCACAGCGCCAAGCGGCGTCGCAAACTGCTGTTGCACCGTGAGCAGATCGACAAGTTGGTCAGCAAAGCCGATCAGGCCGGGCACACGATCGTGCCGCTGCGGCTCTACTTCAAGGACGGCCGAGCTAAGGTTGAGATCGCCCTGGCCAAGGGCAAGAAGCTCCACGACAAACGGCAGACGCTGCGTGAGCGCCAGGACCGGATGGAAGCGGAACGGGCCATGTCAGCCCACCTGCGTCAACACGGCTGACTGCGTTGAGGCAGGGGGCCTCGGAGGCCTGCGCCGTTCCCATGGTTGCTCGATCGCACGGTGGGTCCTCGGTGGTTCGCAGCGGGAGGCCCGTCGAAGCCGCTGGGTGGGAATTGGCTTTCGTCCCAGCGCGTTGACCCCGTAGTCTGATCCATGTTGACAACTGAATAGCGTGATGTGGCCCCCATGGGGGTGATCGGTTTCGACGTTGTTCGGCCAATCAGGGGAAGCGGGTCGAGGATGCAAGGTCATCTCGTCAACGCTCCTTGCAAAACCAATAGGTGCCGATTCCAAGCGCACCGACTTCGCACTAGCCGCCTGAGCTAGTCCCGAGGTCCGTCAGCCTGAGGTAGTTTCCGACTCAGTGTCTGGCGTCATCTAGGAAACTATGCTGTGTGATCACGTTGCGGGATCACACGGGACTCTTACGCAACTGAGCCTGTCAGGGAACGTGTGCGTGCGAGCCCTGGGGCCGAGAAAATCCATAGCGCACTGCGCCCGGAGAAGCCCTGATTCCCCGGCAGCGGACGCGGGTTCAATTCCCGCCACCTCCACCATCGTGGTCACATCACACAGGTTGTCGCACGTCAGCCCCCAGTTTCCGCAGCTCAACGCGGGAACTGGGGGCTTCGTGCGTGTGGAAAGCGGCC
>JBASAZ010000125.1:0-1545 GCA_049650845.1 Ornithinimicrobium sp. | reverse complement strand
CCTCGGTGGCCCACTGACCGGCCGAAAAAATTGGCTCTCCGGTGCTGTAGCCCACATTCGCAGACTGAATCGCCCCGGGTGTTGTGGAGGCTCGGTTAGTTGGATCCGACCTCGGTGAGGACCGGGTTCTTACGGTAGTGCTCGGCGGGCTGGGTTGCCCAGTGGTTGGTCTCGTACTCGGCGGGCGGGACGAGCCCGATCTCGCCATGAAGTCGTCGGTGGTTGAACCAGTCGACGTACTCGGCGACCGCGATCTCGACGTCGACGATCGACTTCCAACCGCCCTTGGGCCGCATCACGGGGTTGCGGATGCACTCTGCTTTGAACAGCGAGTTGAGTGCCTCGGCCATCGCGTTGTCATACGAGTCGCCCTTGGATCCGACCGATGCGATGGCCTCGGCTTCGGCGAGCCGCTCGGTGTAGCGGATCGCTCGATATTGCACGCCGCGGTCGCTGTGATGGACCAGCCCGGTGACGTCCTGGCCGGCACGCTGCCGGGCCCATAGCCCCATGTCGAGGGCATCCAGGGCGAGGTCGGTGCGCAGACTGGTGGACACCTGCCAGCCGACGATCATTCGGCTGAACACGTCTAGGACGAACGCGACGTAGGTCCATCCCGCGTGCGTTCTGACGTAGGTCAGATCGGCCACCCAGAGCTGGTTCGGGGCGGTGGCGACGAACTCGCGCTCCACCAGATCCTGCGGTCGCTCGGTCTCGGCGCCCTCACCGGTCGTGGTCTTTCGGGTCTTCTCCCGCGGGATGCCGCGAAGGCCCTCAGCGCGCATCAGCCGTTCGACGGTGCACCGGGCAACCTTGATGCCCTCGCGGTTGAGATTGGCGTGGATCTTCCTCGCGCCGTAGACACCCAGGTTCGCCTTGTGCGCGGTCCGGATGTCTTCGACCAGCTCAGCATCGCGGACGGCACGCGCTGACGGCGGGCGCTTCCGGGCTGCGTAGTAGGTGCTCGGGGCGATCTGCACGCCGGCGTCCTTCAGGACGGTGCAGATCGGCTCGACCCCGAACCGATCGCGGTGCCGGTCGATGTAGTCGACCAACACCGCAACGGGCACCTCTACTTGATCTTGCGGTCGAGCTCCGCGGCCGCGAAAAAAGCCGCGGACGTCTTCAGGATCTCGTTGGCCCGGCGCAGTTCGCGGACCTCGCGCTCCAGCTCGACCAGCCGCTGCGCGTCGTCGGTCGTGACGCCCGGCCTGACACCGCCGTCGACCTCGGCCTGGCGGACCCAGTTCCGCAACGCCTCCGGGTGAACCCCGAGCCGGTCGGCGACCCGCTTGATCGCCCCACGCCCTGACGCCGGATCCTTCCGGGCCTCCATCGCCATCCGCGTCGCCCGCTGCTGAAGTTCAACGCTGTACTTCCTCGGTGCTGCCATGACTCTCATCATCCTTCCCAGGAATGAGAGCCTCCATCAGACCCGGGGCGATTCACGCGCTGCGGCAGACACATTGCTGCCGCAGCGTGCTGGGTCTTACTGGCAGCAGGGCTTAGCGTACTGGTGACGGCGGGCGTATCCGGTACGAATCC
>JBASAZ010000124.1:0-11712 GCA_049650845.1 Ornithinimicrobium sp. | reverse complement strand
ATCACACATCCCGCCTGCCGCTTCGGCGTGGTGGCCGCCGGTGCCACCGCCGCAGATCTCCCACTAGGAGAGGTTGACGGTTGTCCAACCTAGGAGAGGTTGACGATCTCGCCGTCGTCGTCGAGGTCGATCTTGTGCGCGGCCGGGTGGCGCGAAAGCCCCGGCATGGTCCGCATCGTGCCCGCGATCGGATAGACGAAGCCCGCTCCGGCCGAAACGCGGACCTCGCGCACCGGCATACGCCATCCCGTGGGAGCGCCCAACAGACTGGCGTCCGAGCTCAGCGACAGGTGGGTCTTGGCGATGCACACCGGCAAGGTGCCGAACCCGGCCTCGGTGTATGCCGCAAGTTGCTTGGCCGCTTCGGGTGAGGGATCGATGCCGTCCGCACCGTAGACCTTGCGCGCGACCGTCTCGATCTTGTCGTAGAGCGACATGTCGAGGTCGTAGAGCGGGGTGAACTCACTCGGCTCCTCACAGGCCTGCACGACCGCTTCGGCCAGCTCGACCGCACCGTTGCCGCCGTCGGCGAAGTGGGTGGCCACGGCAACCCGGGCTCCAGCCGCCTCGGCGATCCTGCGGATGGTGTCGTGCTCACTGGCATGGTCGGTCGGGAAGGAGTTGATCGCGACCACCGGTGAGACACCATGCAGCCGGATGTTCTCGATCTGCTTGATCAGGTTGGGCGCGCCCGCCTCGACGTCGTCGGTGTTCTCGGCCAGCAGCTCCTCCGGCAGCGGTTTGCCCGCGACGATCCGGAACTTGCCCGAGTGAGCCTTCAGAGCCCTGGTCGTCACCACGACGACCGCCGCATCGGGCGACTGGCCCGAAGCGCGGCACTTGATGTTGAAGAACCGCTCAGCGCCCATGTCGGCGCCGAACCCCGCCTCGGTGATGACGTAGTCACCTCCGCGCAGACCGACGAGGTCCGCGACGACCGAAGAGTTGCCGGTGGCGATGTTGCCGAACGGCCCTGCGTGGATCAACGCGGGGGTGCCCTCAAGGGTCTGAAGCAGGTTGGGCTTCAGTGCCTCGCGCAGGATGACCGCCATCGAGCCGGCGCCCTGCAGCTGCTCGGCAGTCACCGGTTGGCCGGAACGATTGAACCCGATCACGATCCGACCGAGCCGTTCGCGCATGTCTTCCAGGCTGTTGGACAGCGACAACAACGCCATCACTTCGGACGCGGCGGTGATGTCGAACCCGCTTTGGCGAGTCACCCCATCAGCACGCCCGCCCAACCCGATGACGATCTGGCGCAGGGCCCGGTCGTTGACGTCGAGGACTCGCGGCCAGGTGATGGCCCGTTCGTCGATGTCGAGCTCGTTGCCGTGGTGCAGGTGGTTGTCCAGCAGTGCGGCCAACAGGTTGTGGGCGCTGGTGACGGCGTGGAAGTCACCGGTGAGGTGCAGGTTCAGCGTCTCCATCGGCACGACCTGGCTCATCCCACCGCCGGCTGCACCACCCTTGATCCCGAAGGTCGGCCCCATCGAGGGTTGACGCAGGGTGAGCACCGCTTGTTTGCCCAGCTGGCTCATCCCTTGGGCCAGCCCCACCGACGTCGTCGTCTTGCCCTCCCCCAACGGAGTAGGGGTGATCGCGCTGACCACGACGTACTTGGCCTTGGGTCGATCGGACATGGCCTCGATCGCTTCGAGGCCCACCTTCATGACGTTGCGGCCGTACGGCTCGAGGAACTCCGGCGGGATTCCCATGTCGTGGGCGACGTCACCAATCGGGCGCAGCGTTGCTGCCCGGGCGATCTCGAGGTCTGAGGCCATCGAACTACCGCGGCTCGAAACCCAGGCGCCGGGCGGAGCGTGCGCGTTGGCGACTGGCCCGCATCCGACGCAGTCGCTTCACCAGCATCGGGTTGTAGGCCAACGCGGCATCGGAGTCGAGCAGCTGATTCAGACGCTGGTAGTAGCGGGTCGAACTCATCGAGAACTCATCGCGGATGCTCGACTCCTTGGCGCCCTGGTATTTCCACCACTTCGCCTCGAAGTCGAGGATAAGCGCGTCGTCGGCGGCCAACCCGCCCGGTGCCACAGCGTGCTCGATCTGATGAGCGGCGCTCATACGTCGGTTCCTTCCGCGAACTGGATGCAAACTACGCGGCAGTCTACGGCGGAATCACAGCCGTGTCATTCGCCTCACCGGTGGCCCGGCACGCACCCTGGGTCACTCTCCTTCGCGGTGACGATCGGCATACAGTTGCGCAGTGACCTCCAGCCCGACCCCGCTGCGCGATCTGGTGCATCCGAGCTGGGCTCAGGCCCTGGCCCCGGCGGAGGAAGCCGTGGCAGCCCTCGGCGCGTTCCTGCGCGAGGAGGTCAACGCTGGCCGCGGTTATCTCCCGCCGGGACCGCAGGTGCTCCGGGTTTTCGACCAGCCCCTGGACGACGTCCGCGTGTTGGTCGTCGGTCAGGACCCCTACCCCACCGTCGGCCACGCGGTGGGGTTGAGCTTTTCGGTGGCCCCCGACGTCCGCCCGATCCCCCGCAGCCTCAGCAATATCTACACCGAGCTGGTCGAGGACCTCGGGGTGCCGATGCCGTCCAGCGGTGACCTCACCCCCTGGACGAAGCAGGGCGTGATGCTGCTTAACCGGGTGCTCACCGTGCGGGCCGGGGCACCCGCCAGTCACCGCGGCAAAGGCTGGGAGGCGGTGACCGCGCTGGCGATCGATGCGCTCGTCAAGCGCGGCGGCCCATTGGTCGCGATCCTGTGGGGCCGCGACGCCCGGTCGCTGACGTCATCGCTCGGCGACGTGCCCACCGTGCAGAGCGCACATCCCTCCCCCTTGTCGGCGCGCAGCGGTTTCTTCGGCTCGGCCCCGTTCAGCACAACCAACGAGCTGCTGCGCTCCCAGGGCGGGGAGCCGATCGACTGGAGGTTGGCATGAACACCACCACAACGCCCGGCGGCACGGAACCGGACCATCACGCGACGGGTATGCCGTTGGGCTCGGCGCATCGAGCAGGCAGCATCCGCCCGCAGGCTCGGCTGTGGCGGCGTTACGTCGCGATCGGGGACAGCTTCACCGAGGGGATGTCCGATCACGATCCGGAGCACGAGGACGCCTTCGTGGGTTGGGCCGATCGCTTGACGTCGCTCTTGGCCTCGCACGTCGACGGCTTCCAGTACGCCAACCTGGCCGTGCGCGGTCGCAAGCTCGACGCCATTGCCGGTGAGCAGACCGATCAAGCCATCAGTCTGCACCCGGACCTGGTCAGCCTGGCCGGCGGCGGCAACGACATCTTGCGGCCTCGAGCCGATCTCGACGCCTTGGCCGCTCAGTTGGAGGAAGCCACCGCGAAGATCCGGGCCAGCGGTGCCGACGTGCTGCTGGTGACACCCTCGGACCCCGCGGAGGCTCCGGTGATCCAGCGATATCGGGGCCGGATGGCGACCTATAGCGCGCACATCTGGAAGATCGCGGAGCGACACGGCTGCTACGTGTTGAACCAGTGGGGCTTCGACTTCCTCAAGGACTGGCGGATGTGGGCCGACGACCGCATTCACATGACGACTGAAGGCCACCGCCGCGTGGCCCTCGCGGCCTACGCGGCGCTGGGCCACGACCCTGCCGACGTCGACTGGCGCGTGCCGCTTCCACCCCAGCCACCGTTGGGCCGCATCGAGATGATCCGCACCAACGCGTTGTGGGCCAAGGAGTACGCCGGCCCGTGGGTGCAGCGGCGGGTGCAGGGCAAGTCATCCGGTGACCATGTGAGCCCCAAGCGGCCCGACTTGCGCCCACTCGACTCGTCGGAAGAGTCCTGATGAGTCCCGAGCCGTCGTCGCCGCCACCGGCTCAGCGACTCAGCGCGGTCCCCGACTGGACCTATCTGCTCGATGAGATCGACTCGGTGTATCGCTACGGTTCGGCCGGCGGCAGCGACATCATCGAGACGCACCGGCGCACCGTTCGCGAGCGCCTACAGGCCGTGGTCGCGGCGGATCCCCCGCTGATCGAACGCACCGGTGACCCCCTGCCCGTGCTGGTCCACCTCGGCCGATCCATCGACCGTGGGTCCGATGGGCCGTTGTCCGGGATGACCCGCGCGCTGGCTCGGGTCGTGGACTCCCTGCCTTGGGAGCTGGCGTATCGCAACGTGCCCGAGAAACTCACCCGTGATTTGGGCTACTGCGAGCTCTTGGGCCCGCGGGGGCCAGTGCCGTGCGCGGACCTGATCCTGGGGTTGGTCTTGCTGGCGCCGCACTCGACCTATCCGCAGCACAGTCACGAAGACATCGAAGAGAGCTATGTGACCGTCTCGGGCACGTGGTCAGAGAACGACGCCGCCGTCTATGGTCCTGGCTCGTTGATCCTGAACCGGGACAACGACGAGCATCGGCTGACCGTCGGGCATCCGGGTCCGTGTCTGCTGGTGTATGCCTGGCTCGCCCCGCCCGAGATCCTCGCGACCCCACGCACCCTGTTCGACGGCATCCCCGACCCCGCGTAGACGCGCCTACGCGCGCACATGCGACTGTATGATGCCTGTCATGTCGCATATGCGGGTCGCTGAGGCGGCGGAGCTGCTGGGCGTGTCGTCGGACACCGTGCGGCGTGCCATCGACAGCGGGCGGCTGTCGGCGACCAAGGACGCATCCGGCAAGGCTGTCATCCCCGGAGTCGACGTGGCGGCCTTGGCCGCCGAGCTGCACACGGCACCAACGGTCGGCGCCGTCGGCTCAACCTCCTCACGCAACCAGATGCGCGGCATCGTGACCCGAATCGTGATGGACACCGTGATGGCTCAGGTCGATATGCAGGCCGGGCCGTTCCGGTTGGTGTCGCTGCTCAGCGCCGAGGCCGTCCGCGAGATGGGCCTGGAGGTCGGCAGCGTCGCGGTGGCCTCGATCAAGGCCACGCACGTCACCGTCGGGGTGCCGACGTGACGCAGGCTCTGCTCGGCGGGCTGCCGACATGACGCAGGCTCTGCACGGTGTTGTTCCACTTGCTGTGGTTTCGCTCGTCGTCGTGCCGCTCACCCTCGCGGCCGCCACCTGCGCGGGCCCCGGCCAGGACACGGTCACGATCTTGGCGGCCTCGTCCCTGGCGGACGTCCTGCCCTCGATCCTCGACCTCGCCGAGCAGGACCAGCCCACGGAGACGTTCGAGGTGTCGTATGCCGGCTCGTCCCAGATCGTGCAGCAGCTGAACTCCGGGGTGGGCGTTGACGCGGTCGTGCTGGCAGGTGAAGGGCCGTTGGCTTCGCTGGACGCCGACCTCACGGTCAGCCGACCCACCATCGTGGCGACCAACACGCTGACCATCGCGTTGGCTCCAGGCAATCCTGGCGACATCACCTCGGTCGCCGATCTCGCGCGTGAAGACATCACGGTGGTGCTCTGTGCTGTGCAGGTGCCCTGCGGGCAGGCGGCGGCGCAGATGCTGGAGCGGGCCGACGTGACCCCGACGGTGGCCTCCTACGAGCCGGACGTCCGGGCGACCCTGGCCAAAGTCACTTCTGGAGAGGCCGACGCCGGAGTGGTCTACGTCACCGACGTGGCTGCCAGTGCTGGCCGAGACGGCGACACCCCGGACCGTGCCGGGACGCCTGGCGATGACCTCGACACGCTTGACGACGTCGACACGCTGGACGACGTCGACACGCTGGACGTGCCCGCCGCGGCCCAGGTAGCAAACCGGTATCCGGCGTTCAGCGTGGACGACAGCGTCAACGGCGACGCCTTCGTCACCCTGCTGGGCTCGGACGGTGCGCAGGAGGTGCTGCGCGCCGCAGGCTTCGGGGCAGCCCCCTCGGCTTCTCCGGCTTCTTCTGACCCCGTGGCCCCCTCGGCTTCTCCGGTCGCGAGCGCGTTTATCCCTCCGGCGGCGCACGATCGTGCAGCGCGTGACGCAGAAACGAGCGCACGGCCGTGAGCATCGACCGCGGTCCAGCGCCGGCGAGGGCGCCGAGTCTGCCGCCTCCCCCCGTGGCGGCCGGTCGCAGTCAGCGCCGATGGCCGATTCTGGTGCCCGCCTGGATGGCGATCGGCGTGCTGGTGCTCCCCCTGGTGGCCCTGTTGTTGCGCGTCGACTGGTTGGGGCTGATCGGCGACGTATCCAGCCCGTTGGCGTTGCAGGCGTTGCGGCTGTCGGCGATCACCACCTCCATCACGCTGGTCGTCGTGCTGCTGCTCGGCACCCCGTTGGCGTGGGTGCTGGCCCGCGGCACCCATCGCGCGCTGCCCTGGCTGCGAGCGCTGGTCACCGTCCCGTTGGTCCTGCCTCCGGTGGTCGGCGGCGTGGCCCTGTTGGCCGCGTGGGGGCGCACCGGCGTGCTGGGTGGTCCGCTGGATGCGCTGCTGGGCATCACCATCCCGTTCACCACCGTGGCGGTCATCTTTGCCGAGGTGTTCGTGGCGCTGCCGTTCTACGTCATCTCGGTCGAGGGATCGATGCGCGGGTTGGACACGAGGTATGACCAGGTCGCGGCCACTCTCGGCGCCTCCCCCGTGCGGACGTTTACGACGGTGGTGATCCCGCTCGTCGCCCCCGGGATGGCCGCGGGGGCCGCGTTGGCGTGGGCTCGTGCGTTGGGTGAGTTCGGCGCGACGATCACCTTCGCCGGCAACTTCAGCGGGCGCACCCAGACGGTGCCCTTGGCGGTCTTCACCGCCCTGGAGCAGGACCCTGACGCGGCGTTGGCCCTCTCGGTGGTGATGTTGGCCACCTGCGTGGTGGTCCTCGGGGCTTTGCGCAGCCGGTGGATGCCGTGACGACCAGGCTCGAGGCGGTCCCGCGCCGGGTCGATATCGGCATCCGGCGGGGCACGTTCGACCTGCGCGCGGCCTTCGAGCTGTCACCGGGCACGGTGACCGCGGTGCTGGGTCCGAACGGGTCCGGCAAATCCACGTTGCTGTTGGCCCTGGCGGGCCTGCTCCCACTGACCAGCGGCAGCATTGACGGCGCGACGTGCTGGGCCGATGCCTCGCGCGGCGTCCATCTCGCGACGCAGGATCGACGGGTCGGTCTGGTGCTGGCCGATCCCTTGCTCTTTCCGCATCTGTCGCTGGCCGACAACGTGGCCTTCGGGCCGCGCTCGCGTGGGGCGACGAAGACGGCGGCCCGCGAGCGAGCCTTGGCCGAGCTGGATCGACTGGGCCTGGCCGCGATGGCCGACCGGAAACCTGAGGCCACCTCGACCGGCCAAGCCCAACGGGTCGCCCTGGCCCGTGCGTTGGCCACCGACCCCAGCCTGCTGTTGCTGGACGAACCGCTGTCGGCGCTCGATCCGCATACCCGCTCGCTGACCCGCGCGGACTTGCACCACCGGCTACGCGACTTTGCCGGGGCCTCCGTGATCGTCACCCACGACCCCCTCGACGCGTTGACGCTGGCCGACCGTCTCGTGTTCCTGGAGGACGGTCGGGTCGTGCAGGTCGACACGCCGACCGCGGTGATCGCCCGGCCACGTAGCCCCTACGTCGCCCGGATCGTGGGGCTCAACCTGTTGTCGGGGACGGTGCGCGTGGACAGCCAAGTCGTCGTCGACGTGCCCGGCGGCGTGGTGGTCACGGCGGAGGCACCCAGGGAGTTCACCGATGGCCGCGAGGTGTGGGTGACCATCGACCCGGCCGCCGTGGCGTTGTATCCGACGCGCGCCGAGGGGTCCCCGCGCAACGTCTGGCCGGTGACCGTGCGTGAGGTCGCGATCGCGGGGCAGCGCGCCAGGATCGCACTGGACGGTCCGGTGCCGTTGACCGCCGAGGTGACCACGGCCGCAGTGGCCGAGCTGGGGTTGGTCGTCGGACGAGAGGTGTATGCGGGGGCCAAGGCCACCGAAGTCGTGATCTATCCGGCGTGATCTTTCCGGCGTAATCTCCGGCCTAGTGGCCTTCCGTCCACCTCCGTGACGGCTCCGCACCAGCTTCCCGACCGGCGCGTCGAGCGAGCATCACAGAGCCTGCAGGCCGACCGGTTAGCGATTGCCCCAGCGTCACTCGTTACAGTGCCGAGCATGGTTGTGCAGCGATTGCTCCCCAGCGAAGAGGCTGAGGACCTGATGGCCTTGGTGCGTGAGATCGCCGCCGAGCAGCTGATGCCCGCGGCCGACGCCGCCGAAGCACAGGCCCGGTTCCCGGCCGAGATCTTCGCCATGCTGGGCGCCAGCGGCCTGCTGTCGCTGCCCTACGCCGAGGAGTTCGGCGGCGGCGCCCAGCCATACGAGGTCTATCTGCAGGTCCTCGAGGAGATCGCCTACGCGTGGATGTCGGTGGGGGTCGGCGTCTCCGTCCACTCGTTGACCTGCTTCCCGATGGCGACGTTCGGGACGACGCAGCAACAGGAGAAGTACCTGCCCGGCATGCTGTCCGGTGAGCAGCTCGGGGCCTACTGCCTGTCCGAGCAACAGTCCGGGTCCGACGTCGCCTCGATGCGCACCAAGGCCGTCGAAACCGCAGGCGGGTATGCCGTCTCCGGCACCAAGTCGTGGATCAGCCACGCCGGACACGCCGACTTCTACTCGAGTTTTGTGCGCACCAGTGACGACGGCCCACGCGGCCTGTCCGCCCTGCTCGTTCCGGCCGACGCCGAGGGGCTGAGCTTCGGGGCGGCCGAGCGCAAGATGGGTTTGGCCTGCGACCCTGTGGCCGACGTCCTCTTCGACAACGTCTTCGTGGAGGCCGACCGCTTGGTGGGCGAGCCGGGCCAGGGCATGACCATCGCCCTCGCCGCGCTGGACTCGGGCCGGATGGGGATTGCCGCCACCGCCACCGGGTTGGCTCAACGAGCGCTGGATGAGGCCACGGCATACGCCATGGAGCGCGAGCAGTTCGGCAAGCCGGTCATCGCCAACCAAGGCCTCGCGTTCCTGCTCGCCGACATGGCCGCCGCCGTCGGTGCCTCCCGCGCGGCATACCTGCACGCCGCCCGGCTCCGGGACGCCGGTCAGCCGCACAGCCTGGAGGCCTCGATCGCCAAGCTCGTCGCGACCGACGCGGCCATGAAGGTCACCACCGACGGGGTGCAGGTGCTCGGGGGATACGGCTTCACGCAGGACTTCCCGCTCGAGCGCTTCATGCGCGAGGCCAAAGTCACGCAGATCTTCGAGGGCACCAACCAGATCCAACGTCTGGTCATCGCCCGTCAGCTGCAGAAGAAGTAGTCCACAACCGAAGGAGAGCCAGCGTGCAGATCACCTCAGATGTCGTCGCCCTCGTTACCGGGGGAGCCAGCGGCCTCGGCGAAGCCACCGCTCGGCGGATCCTGGCCGATGGCGGGTCGGTCGTCTTGGTCGACCTTCCCGGCGGACGGGGCGAGGAGCTGGCGAGCGAGCTCGGCGAGCGCGCGCGGTTCTCGCCCGCCGACGTGCGCGACGAGGACCAGATCCGGGCCGCCATCGCGGTGGCCGCCGAGCTGGGAACGCTGCGCATCGTGGTGAACTGTGCGGGAGTGGCCACTCCGGGCCGAATCCTGTCCAAGCGCGGCACGCTGGAGCTCGACGACTTTCGCGCCGTGGTCGAGATCAACCTGATCGGCACCTTCAACGTGATGCGCCTCACCGCCGAGGCGATGGTGGACAACGAGCCGCTGGACGGTGACCGCGGCCTGATCGTGATGACGGCCTCGGTCGCGGCCTACGACGGTCAGATCGGCCAGGCGGCCTACGCTTCGTCCAAGGGTGGCATCGTCGCGCTCAACATCACCGCGGCACGCGACCTGGCGAGCAAGGCCATCCGGGTGATGACCATTGCCCCGGGCGTCATGCAGACCCCGATGATGGACGGGCTACCCGGTGAGGTCAAAGACAGCCTCGAAGCGCTCGTCCCGCACCCCTCGCGGTTGGGCAAGCCGAGTGAGTATGCCGCGCTGGTCGCCCATATCGCGTCTAACCCGCTGCTCAACGGCGAGGTTATCCGCCTCGACGGCGCCTTGCGGATGCCACCGCGCTGACCGCGCACAGCGGCCCGCCCCTATACCGGCAGCACGACCGACGGCTCATCGGGGCGGTACGAGTCGGGCGACGGTGAGGCCGCTGGACTCGCTCGGGGCGTCCATGGCGCACAGCGCATCCGGGATGTCCTCAAGCCCGATGACCGGCCCCAGCAGCCGACTGGGATCGAGCACCCCAGAGGCGACGGCGGCCAGCATCGCCGGGTATTCGCTGGCCGCCATGCCGTGCGACCCGTAGATCTCCAGCTCGTGCGCCACCACCCGATCCATCGGCAGCGGCGGCGTCGCGGCCTGGCCCAGCAACAGGCCGACCTGGACGTGACGACCCCGGCGGCGCAGGCTGCATACCGAGCTGACGGCGGTCTCGCGCCGACCCAAGGCGTCCACCGAGACGTGCGCTCCGCCGAGCTCCTGGATCTGCTGCGCGACATCGCCCGCACCGTCGAGCACCACCTCCGCGCCGAGCGTGCGGGCCCGCTCCAGGGCGTCCGGATTGACGTCGACGGCGATGACCCGGGCGCCCAGAGCCGCCCCGATCAGCACCGTGGACAGCCCCACCCCGCCGCATCCATGGACGGCCAGCCACTGCCCGGGCTGCGGTCGTCCGTGCACAGTCAACGCCCGGTATGCCGTGGCGAAGCGACACCCCAAGGACGCAGCGGTGACGTCGTCGATCCGGTCGGGCACCGCGACGAGGTTGAAGTCCGCGGCGTACACCGCGACCTGCTGCGCGAACGATCCGGGGCCGGTGAAGCCCGGCTGGGTCTGCTGCGGACACACCTGCGCCTCACCGGCGAGGCAGAACGCACACTGCCCGCACCCACAGACGAACGGTGACGTCACCCGGTCCCCGATTTTCCATGCCGTGACCGCGGAGCCGACCTCCAGGATCCGACCTGCGAACTCGTGCCCGGGGATGTGTGGCAGGGCGACGGGGTCGTGCCCGCGCCAGGCGTGCCAGTCCGAACGGCACACCCCAGTGGCGCCCACCGCGATCACCGCTCCCCCAGGCGGACACTGCGGCTCGGGCACCTCCACGACGGCCGGTCGGACGCCATACGCATCGTGTTGAACGGCTTTCACCCGGACCAGACTAGGCGGCGGCCACGACGGAGCTGGGGCCGTCCGCCCGCGGCTAGGCCAGAATGGCTCCATGGACACGCCGCGGATGTATGCCGGCCTGGCGCAGTGGTGGCCCCTGCTCTCACCGCCCACCGACTACGACCAGGAGGCCTCGACCATCGCCGGGCTGCTGCGCACCGCCGCCACGCCGGTGCGGACCATCCTGGAGCTGGGCAGTGGCGGCGGCCACAACGCCGTCCACCTCAGCCGCGATTTCGAGATGACGTTGGTCGACATCTCCCCCGCCATGCTGGCGGTCTCGACCGCGCTGAACCCGGGCTGCCAACACCTCGAAGGCGATATGCGCACACTCCGGCTCGGTCGCACCTTTGACGCGGTGCTGATCCACGACGCCATCGACTACATGCTGACCGTGGACGAGCTGGACGCGGCGTTCGAGACCGCTCGGGTGCACCTGCGCCCGCGCGGACAGCTCCTGGTGATGCCCGACCACGTGGCCGAGACGTTCGAGCCGGCCACCGAGCACGGGGGCAGCGACGCCGGCGACGGCAGCGGCATCCGCTATCTGGCGTGGACCCACGACCCTGATCTCGGTGACCAGCAGGTGGTTACCGACTACGTGTATGCGTTGCGTGATGCCGACGGCGTCGTGACCTCCGAGGCCGAGCGACATCATTTCGGGTTGTTCTCGCAGGCCCAGTGGAGCGCGGCCATGGTGA